>JANMVB010000043.1:0-20826 GCA_031392305.1 Ferruginibacter sp. | reverse complement strand
CATACTGGTCATATTTTTTTCTTTTTTCCGGATCACTCAACACTTCGTTTGCTTCATTCACCTGCTAAATTTTTTATGTGATCCCTTATCTGTAGGGTTCACATCCGGGTGTAGTTTTCTTGCAAGTTTGCGATAGGCTTTTTTTATATCTTCTTCAGATGCATTTTTACTGATACCTAATATTTGGTAGTAATCTATAAAATCCATTTATGTAATATTTTAGTTGATCCTCTTACAGTGATTCAGCAAATTAATTTTACTTACCTGCAAAATTACGAATGATTCTTAGTGTGGTATAGATTATTGTAAGTGCCCCTGAAATTTTACATTACTGTAAACATTTTACGATGCAGATAAGGCACATGTAACAAAAATGGCCGTCAATTTTTACTTGTTATTCTGTAAGCAAAGTTCCACATAGGTATTTGGTACAAGAGGGCGATGCAACGATGTTCATCTGTGCGTTACCGCCGGGACAAAAAAATAATTATAAAGAGCAATTTTTAAGAGGTGGGTTAGGTATAAGGAGCCGGGCTAAAATAATTGTAGGTGGATGGTTATTTTTTTCTTTTTACACATCTTCTGTAGAATTAATTCCTCATTTCGTTTTTAAAAAATATGGATAAAAGTTTTTAGGGCTATTACTACTATATAAAATTTGAATTTAATATTTGGCAGGGTTTTGATTATTATTTATTTGACCACCTAATTAATAAAATTAAAAAAAAATTATCATGGGAAATTTATTGTATGCAGTAGCAGTTATTTTAGTAATAATCTGGGCAATTAGCTTTTTAGGAGGCTTTTATACAGGTGGAATCATCCACGTACTTTTAGTGATTGCTATTATAGCAGTGATACTAAAAGTAATTCAGCGGGCATAGTGCGCTGGTAAATTATTAACTTTTAAAAATTGGCCATTATGGAATCATGGAAATTAAAACTAAACGGTTCGTGGAATGAAGTAAAGGGCAAAGTAAAAAAGGAATACGCAGATCTTACAGATGATGATTTGTTGTATGAGGAAGGGAAGGATGATGAATTGCTGGGACGGCTTCAAAATAAAATTGGAAAGACCAAAGAACAGGTTAAAGATTGGATTGAAAAGCTCTGACACAAGAATGGAGTAGGATTTTTTTAAATTAAATGTCATCATCCTGATTAAAATTTTTTAAGCGGATGGTGGCATTTTTTAATGCATCAAAAAAAATGAACGATTTTAAAGAAGCCCCTTTTTATGAGCGCTTTAGCCTTACACTGGTAGGGTTGGCAATTATTATTTTTGGAATATATGTGGCCCAGGATATTTTAGTGCCACTGGGTTTTGCAATATTGATTGCTATTTTATTATTACCCTTTGCTGATTTTTTAGAAAGAAAAGGGGCCTCCCGTGTAGTAGCCAACCTGGTTTCAATTTTTTTAGCAATGTTTTTTGTTAGTGCAATCATTTATTTTTTATCCTCACAAATATCAAGTTTTGTGCAGGATCTCCCCTCTATAAAACAACATCTTTCGGACCATTTGAAAACCGTACAAAAATGGGTAGGTGAGCGGTTTAATTTCAGCAGATCGGAGCAATCATCTTTTATAAATAATGCTACAAATAAACTTAAAACAACCGGCACCGGTTTGTTAGGCGACACAGTGCTTACGTTGACCCAGGTTGTACTACTGTTGTTTTTGTTGCCGGTTTATATTTTTCTAATACTTTACTATCGTGATATGATCCGAAAATTTTTGGTAAAAGTTTTTAAGGATGAGCATGAGCCACGGGTAATGGAAGTGCTGAGAGAATCAAGGGTAATTGTACAGGGCTATATGATTGGGTTAATGATTGAAATGGCTATTGTAGCTACGATTAACTCGGTTGGGTTCCTGCTTTTGGGAATTCAATATGCAATATTTCTGGGTGTGCTGGCTGCAATATTAAATATGATACCCTATATCGGGATGCTGATTGCTGCCGTTTTTTGTGTAATCATCACCCTTACAAATTCAACCGAAATTGGTGACATTGTTGGTGTAGTGGTTATACTTACTGTTGTGCAGTTTATCGACAATAATATCATCATGCCTAAAGTGGTAAGTTCCAAAGTAAAAATTAATGCACTCATCACCATCCTGGGTGTACTTATAGGTGGTGCATTGGCTGGTATATCAGGCATGTTTTTATCAATACCTGCTATTGCAATCCTTAAAGTAATATTCGATAGGGTGGATGATTTAAAACCCTGGGGCATGCTGCTGGGTGATGAAATTACCGGCAGTAGAAAAAGTAAAATTTATATGAAACTTGGTAGCCTGGGAAGTAAATTAAAAACCCCGGCGCCTGTTAAACCCCCTACCCTTGAGTAATAAAATAACTGGCCTCCCATCTGCTGCCCTACTGATTTTATATGAAAATACATAGTAGCAGGAAATTGTAGAAAGATTTGCTCAAAAGTTATATTAAAAGCATTCTGGCGGTTTCGTTTCAGTAAAATTATACCTGAGATATATGGTACATATATTGACAATATATTAACCGGGAAAGTGTGAATTTGTATGTAATGATGAAGTTTTTTATTAACGATTGTAAAATATTATTGCCATGGAAATGCTTTGTAAGCAATTCGAAGAAAAACTGTGTACCCTTTTATCGTTCCTTACAAAATTGCCAACAGAACTGGAGATGATTGCTGATGAAATTGACAATGAAAATTTAAAGAATGCTTTGTGTGCAGTTGCTATTGAAAGTAATCAATATGCCAAGGAGTTAAGTGCCCATTTACGTGCCCTTGAAATTCACCCTCCCCTGCCAGTTCCTATAAATATTGAAGAAGAATTAACTGAAGGGGATTTTGCAGCAGGTGACATTACAAGAGGCAAAGAAGTACTGAATATTTGTGAAAAAAGCGAAGCGTTTTTTACCAGGTTATATACAGATGTATTAAGCGAATATTTTCCGAATGCATCCTTAAAAGATATGATGCATTACCAGTTATTAGGAATAAAATCTGCTTTTATGCGGATAAGATTTTTAAACTCAATGCGCTTTGCATAATTATTTTCTAATTTATAAATTGAAACTATATGAAACCAAATATTGGACTTTCTGATAAAAATATTGGAGATATTACAACAATGCTATCGAAGGTATTATCTGATAGTGTAGTGCTTTATACAAAAACCCGCAAATTTCACTGGAATGTAAAGGGTGAAAGCTTTATGGAATTGCATAAATTATTTGAGGCCCAATACGATAAGCTGGAAGCTTCCATTGATGAAATTGCAGAACGCATTAATAAACTGGGCAGCCCTACCATTGGTACCATGCAGGAATTTTTGAAATTATCTAGCCTTAAGGAAGCTCCCGGAAAATATCCAAATCAAAAAGATATGCTTAAGGAGTTATTGGCAGATCATGAAAAGGTGATTATTGCTTTGCGCAAAAACATTGATGACAGCGATAAGAAAATGGGAGATATGGGCACTGCTGATTTTTTGACCGGGCTTATGCAAGAGCATGAAACCATTGCATGGACACTGAGACGTTATATGAATTAAAAAATGGAAACAATAAAAAGGTAAAAGAAGAATAATTATAGGGATGATGGCGACAAGCAAGAAATCAACAAAAAAGAAAAAAGAAGACCCATGCTGGGAAAGTTATGAGCAGGTTGGTTTAAAGAATAAAAAAGGTAAAGAAGTTCCTAATTGTGTACCTGAAAAAAAGAAGAAAACTAAAAAGTAATATGTGTGGGTAGTATTGAAAATGAATGAATAAAATATTGCATCATTTATACATAAACATGATATGGCTTCATCAATAAATGATAAAGAACTACCCGTTAAAAATGATAGCTTAATGAAAGGAAATAATGAATGTGGTAAGGAAAGAGAACCTGGTAAAGATGAAGTAAACGAAGTGGATGATAAATTAATTGGTGATGACAGGATTGCAATGAAAGTAATTTACAAAAATGAAACAGCTACTGAAGACGCAGGGTCGGCTGGGAACAGTAATTATTAGTTGGAATTAAAATTATTTAATGTTGGATACAATGCAACATATTATTTATATGCAAGATGGTAATTCATATAGCATGGTGTTAGAAGAATTAAAAAGCCGCGGCTATATACATAGTTTTTTTAAGAAGGGCAGTTATATTTATTGTAAAAACCCCGATCTTAATTTTCATACACATGAATTGGAGATAGCAGAAGTGTACCGGGCCCAGGAAAATGGGAATGCCCGTTCAGGCCCGGTAGTTTATACTATTGAATCTGTTAAGCTTGGCATTAAGGGCCTTTTATTAAATGATTGTTGAACTTAAAAATACAGTAAAAATATTTTGGTTGTTTATCTCAAAAATATATTTAGCGATGCAGGCTTTGCCACACTCTTTGCTGCAAGATTTTTTACGGAAGTTTTTAAACCGCCTTTCGAAATAAAAGAGTTTTTCCGGCAGTGTTATATTATGGGATATAAGTCGTTACCATTGGTTGGTATCACCGGCTTTATTATGGGTTTGGTATTAACAATACAATCAAGGCCAACCCTTGTTGAGTTTGGGGCCGAATCCTGGCTGCCGGGTATGGTAGCATTGTCATTGATAAAAGAAATTGCACCTGTAATTACAGCAGTAATATGTGCAGGTAAAATAGCATCTGCTATTGGTGCAGAGCTAGGGTCCATGAAAGTAACAGAGCAGATAGATGCCATGGAGGTTTCTGCTATTAATCCATATAAATACCTGGTAGTTACCAGGGTATTGGCTACCACTTTTATGATACCTATACTTGTAATTTTTGCAGACGCAATAGGGATTTTCGGTTCTTACATAGCTATGAATATCCACAGTGATATTACCTTCTTTCGTTTTATTTCAAAAGCCATTGCATCCATTGAATTTATTGATATTATACCTGCTACCATCAAAACAGTTTTCTTTGGATTTTTCATTGGCATGATCGGGTGTTACAAAGGTTTCTCTGCGGCAAATGGCACAGAGAGTGTTGGCAGGGCTGCAAATTCGGCTGTTGTTACCGCATCCATCACGATATTTATAATAGATATGCTTGCTGTGCAGATAACAGATATTTTTTTCTAAATAATAGCAATGATACAACAAGAACAAACTTTAGATATTATCGACAGTGAAGCCAGGAAGCCTGTTATTGCTATAAAGGGATTGCACAAATCTTTTGGTAAAAACAACAGTATATTAAAGGGGGTAAACCTCAATGTAAACCAGGGCGAAAACCTGGTGGTATTAGGCAAATCAGGCTCGGGCAAATCGGTTTTAATAAAATGCCTTGTAGGTTTAATAAAAGCTGATAAAGGGGAAATAAATGTATTTGATACTGATATAACCACAGTTGATAACAACGGGTTAAATGCTGTAAGGGTAAGAATGGGTTTTCTTTTTCAAAATGCAGCTTTATACGATTCTATGACGGTAAGGGAAAACCTTGCATTTCCTTTAAAACGTCATTCAAAAAATATTTCTGCAGATGAGTTGGAAGATACAATTAAAAGTACTTTAGAAAGTGTAGGCCTTGCAGATGCGATTGATAAAATGCCTTCGGATTTATCTGGTGGTATGCGAAAAAGGATCGGGCTTGCACGTACACTTATTTTAAAACCTGAAATAATGTTGTATGATGAACCTACTACCGGGCTGGACACTATTACATCAAGGGAAATAAGCGAACTTATATTGGACCTGCAGAAAAAAAATAAAACAACCTCCATCATTATTACACATGATATGGCCTGTGCAAAACTTACCGGAGATAGGATAGTTGTGTTAAAAGAAGGAGTGTTGGATGCAGAAGGTACTTATGATGAACTGGAAAACAGTTCCGATGAATGGGTGCGGTCTTTCTTTATTTAATTAATTGGATAAAAATATTACTACATGAAAAATGAATCTGGCTTTGCATGGAAACTGGGAATGTTTGTTACCATTGGGCTCATACTTTTGGTGGTTACCATTTATTTTGTTGGCAAACAAAAGAATTTATTTGGTTCAAACTTTAGGGTAACAACTACTTTTAAAACAGTGAGTGGCCTAAAGGTTGGAAATAATGTACGCTTTTCAGGCATCAATGTAGGTACGGTAGATGAGGTGCAATTGATAACAGACACTTCAGTATCGGTAGAGTTGGTGATAAGAAAAGAAGTGCAACCCTTTATTAAATCTGATGCCACAGCAAGCATAGGCTCAGATGGATTAATGGGCGACCGGGTGCTTACCATATCACCAGGTACTGTTGGTGCAACAGCTATTAAGGATAATGGTGTAATTGTATCTCAGCCCTCTATCGAAATGGAGCAACTTATGACCAGTGTAAAAACCAGCCTTGATAATGCCGGTATTATTACCGGGCAACTTGCAGAATTTACCTCTAAAATGAACAATGGCAATGGCGCACTTTCTAAATTAATAAGTGACGAAGATTTTTCAAGCAGTTTAAAAAATACCCTTATAAATCTTCAAACAAGTACAAATGAATTTGCGAAATTCGCCAGTCAAATGAATAATAGCAATGGTGCGCTTGCCAAATTAAACGATCCATCATTTGGTGCAAAGCTCGATAGCACCATGAGCAATTTGCAAAGTGGTACCAAAGGGTTAAGTGAAAATATGGAAGCTGCAAAAAGTAATTTTTTATTAAAAGGATTTTTTAAGAAGAAGAAAAAAGCCGAAGCAAAAAAAGCTGCAGATTTAAAAAAACAGGCCGAGCAAAAAAGAAAGAATGATTTAAAGCTGCAGAAGGATTCAAAAAATAAAGAGGTGCAGGATCCGGTAATAATTGTAACAGATAGCACACAAAAAAACCTGGTTCCTTAAAATTTATTAGTTGATAGATTTCTCAAACCATATTCCTGGCTAATAAATATATTTATTGATCCGGCATCGAAGCTATGGGCATCATCGTTGTGTCACTCCCTTATACCGCACACCTATGTGGAGCTTTTCCCACATTATTTCTTTAATATCCGTAGTACTTATTTTGATTAAAAATTTTCTATTAATGTATAGGATTTCATTTCTCAACGAAAAAATAAGTTGTGTTTTGCCATCCGCTAAAATTAATAGAGGATTATGTTATTATTGCACATCGTAAACAAAGTTCCACATAGGTATGCGGTACAAGGGAGTGACACAACGATGTTGCCATAGGAATCTCATGTTTGTACACAAAATATAATTTTGAAGTAACATACATTTAGCATAACTATTCTTTAGGGGTTGGTGCAGGTTACACTCTATCGAATGAAAAGATAGGCTCGTCTTTATTTTTTTTACCTGTAACGATATCAGTAATTATTTCTGCAGCAATCACACTAAAGGTGATGCCATTGCCCCCAAACCCGAGTGCAAATAAACTGTTGGGCAATTTTTTATAATTACCAATAAACGGCAGCCCGTCTTTTGTAGAGCCAAAAGTGCCGGCCCAACTAAACTCTGGTTTAAATTGAATACCAGGAAAAACTTTATTAAAATCTTTTACCAGTTGCCTTATTTTAGAAGGCAACAGTTTATCCCTCTTCGCAGGGTTGTAAAATTTTTCATCTCTTCCCCCAATCAATATTCGCCTGTCTTTGGTTGATCGCATGTATAAATATGGATCAGCCGTATTCCAGATGAGTACATCATCTTTCCAGAATACTGCACTTTCATTTGCCTGCTCGCTGATGCATGCAAACGTACATTGGAGGTCCACTATTTTTTTATCAATCAATTCTACAGCTTCATAACCAGTGGCATATACCAGTTTTTTTGCTGTTAATTCTATCCCTGTTTCTGTAATAAGCGTTACGCCGGTTTTGTGGTGTTTAATTGTTTTAACGGGGGTTCTGTCAAAAACTTGTAGCCCTTTCTTTTTTGAAAATTGCAACAGGCAATGCGTTAAAGAATATGCATTTGTTTGTGCCCCCACGCCGGAAAGAATGGCACCTGGCGCTTTAAAATTATATTCATTTTCTATTAATGATCCTTCCAGGTATTTTACATCAAACCCATGTTTATTTCTTATTGCAAATTCTTCTTTCAGAAAGCTGGTATCTTTTTTATTGGCAGCATAATATAAACTAGGTTTCAGTTCCAGTTCGTTAAACTTTAGTTTATGGGCAATCTTATCCAGTTTTTCAATGGCATCTGCACATAGCTGGTATGAGCGTACTGCATTGGCTTCGCCAATTTTGTTTTTTAACTCACAAAGCGGTGTATCAATTTCGTATTGCAACAATGATGTGCTGGCACAGGTACTGCCCAGCCCAATAGTACGGGCATCAATCAACAGGCAATCTACACCTGCATTTACAAGATAATATGCGGCAAGGGCACCCGAAATACCTCCGCCCATTATTATAACTTCAGCATTGGCAGATTTTTCAAGTTTTGCATAATCAAAAGGCAACCCATTTTTTACCAAAAAAAAGGGATATCCGGAGCGTAAATTCATTTGATTTTAGTTAGATTAAAAATATCTTTGTAAATACAAACAGTGTTGTTATTGAAATTTCTCATTAAGCATTTTTAACCTCAAACAATAATATATCAAAAGTTATAAAAACATAGATTTAACAATGAATAGAACATCCTTTTAATGGAACAATTATGCCATTGTATTTAATGGTCGTTGTTTAATTTATAATCTTTTATTACAATTTATTTAGAACAATTGCCTGGGTGTCTGTAGAATTAAATACACATTTCAACCAATTATTTACTTTAATAAAAATAAATTAAGATGATTATGAACTATAGCACGTTGATTTGTAACATCATGTAGATGGTATAATTTTTTTGGCAACATTTTGGAAGTATATCAACAAATCTTAAACAATTTAAATTTTAAAACTATGAATTCAGGTAAATTAATTACAGGCGTTTTAATTGGTGCTGCTGCTGGTGCCATATTAGGAATTTTATTTGCTCCCGATAAAGGATCAGAAACCCGTACAAAAATTAATAAAAAAGGTGCGGACCTAAAAAATAGTGTTAGAGATAAGGTTAATGACCTGGTAGATGGTATCTCAAAACATTATGAAAATGCAAAAGGAGAAGCAGAAAGTGCTTACGAAGAAGGAAAAGAAAAATATAATAGTGTAAAATCTGATGTTAAAAATTCATTTTCTTAATTGGAAAGTATAAAAGGTTTAACGACATCCCCAGCAGATTTTAAATTTTACAAAATGGAAAATAAACCAGGCACTTTTGGATCTTTATTTGAAAATGCAGGCGATTACCTGGAAACAAGGCTCGAACTATTAAAGTTGCAGGCTATTAATAAATCTTCAGATGTAACTTCATCAGTAGTTTCCAGGATTGCCATTTTTGTCATCATTATTTTTGCAGTGTTTTTACTAAATATTGGTATTGCATTATTCATCGGAGAATTATTGGAAAAATTGTACCTGGGCTTTCTTATTGTGGCTGGTTTTTATTGCCTTGTTGCTTTGTTGTTGCATGTTTTTCGTAAAGCCTGGATAAAAGAACCCATCAGTACTATTTTAATAAAAAAAATGCTTAATTGATGTACACACATATTCAAAATTCAGCAGACTTAAAAGCTGCCATTGTTGAAATGGAAGAAAAACAGCGTAGGGAAAAATTAGAATTGGTAGAAAATTTTCATGTACTAACCGAAAGCCTGAAGCCAATGAACTTAATTAAAAGTTCTATTCACAAGGTAACCTCTACACCGGGTATTGGAGGTACGATACTAAAAGCCTCGATGGGCTTGGGTGCAGGCTTAATTTCAAAAAAATTACTGGTAGGCCACTCAACAGGTATACTTAAAATGCTTGCAGGAAATGCAGTTAAATTAGGAGTAGCTGGTATCATAGCAAAAAAATCAGACAATATTAAATATGCCGGATTAAAATTGCTAACAAATATGTTTGGAAAGAAAAAGTAGAATGAGAACAGCTCTAAGTAATCTGAATAAATAATAAATGCCCCTTTTAAAAAGGGGCATTTATTTTATCTTCGCATCCATGTCTAAATTTTTGATTGTTGGCCTTGGTAACCCTGGCAATGAATATGCAAATACCCGCCATAATATTGGATTTGATGTGGTGAATGCTTTTGTAAATAAACATGGCGGAACTTTACAGGTAGAGAGGCTTGCCTATGTATCCGCAATAAAGTGGAAGGGAAAACAGTTTATATGTATTTGCCCAACCACGTATATGAATTTAAGCGGCAAGGCTTTTAAATATTGGATGGATAAAGAAAAAATACCCGTTGAAAATACACTTACTATTGTAGATGACCTTGCTTTGCCTATCGATAAATTGCGGTTACGACCGGGTGGCACAAGCGCAGGGCACAATGGATTAAAAGACATTCAGCATATTTTAAGCACTGATAAATATCCGAAACTTCGATTTGGAATCGGCAATGATTATCCAAAAGGGATGCAGGCAGATTTTGTTTTAACTAAATGGTTAGCCAATGAAATACCCACAATAAAGCTTAAAATTCAAAAATGTATAGAAGTAATTGAAAGCTTTGCTACTGCTGGTATTGAACAAACTATGAACGAAGTAAATAAGCTTTCGATCCAGCCTTAATTAATTTTCCTTCTATATACATAATTGTTTTATTTATTTGATTTGTCTATATTCGTTGTCGTTTTAGGATATATAATAACTATAGCAAACCATGAAGATAATATGTGTAGGCCGTAACTATGCGGCTCACGCCAACGAACTTGGCAACGACTTACCTGAAGAACCGGTCATATTCATGAAGCCGAAAAGTGCTTTGTTGCAAAGCCATACTCCTTTTTATTATCCTGAGTTTACCAATGAATTGCATTACGAATGTGAACTTGTATTACGGGTTTCAAAAAACGGAAAATATATTCAGGAACGCCATGCATCTAATTACTATAATGGTATTTCTACCGGAATTGATTTTACAGCACGGGATATTCAAAATGACCTTCGGGCAAAGGGATTACCCTGGGAAAAAGCAAAAGCTTTCGATAACTCGGCAGCCGTTGGTAAGTTCTTAGATATCGTTCCCGGGTTTAATAAAAAGAATATAAATTTTAGTTTTTATAAAAATAAGGAACTGGTACAGCAAGGTAACTCTGGCCAAATGATTTTTAATTTCGATTACATTATCTCTCATATCTCCAATTATTTCTCTTTAAATATAGGCGACCTCATTTTTACAGGCACTCCTGCAGGCGTAGGAGAATGTGTGGTTGGCGATGAACTGGAAGCCTTTATAGAAAAAGAGATGCTGTTAAAAATGGAAGTCAAGTAGGATTACCACTATGATTTATGCTTTTTTCCGGGCATTAGTATTTCAATTAAGCATCGTTGTGTCACTCCCTTGTACCACATATCTTTGGGGTACATTTCCCACATTATAACTAATCGCTTTTTAGTTTTATCACCACATTGCATTATAACTCCATAATTAATTTTTATTCAGCATTTAACACTGCATACTTTCTTATTGCTATATATTTTCAGAACTTCTTACCCTTCCTTATCAATTAAAGAGTTATTCGCAAATTGAAAGCGCTGCCATATATACAAAAGTACAAGAGGGCGATGCAACGATGCTTATTCAGGGCTCAGTTGCCTGGACAAAAAGTATTAAAAGTATTGACTTTAGTTTGTGATAAGTCTGGTGTTCTGATTTTATAGCAATTCCTATTTACACTTTATCAGCTAATTTTATAAAATGTTGACTAACGATATCTTGTTAAAAGCTTACAAACTGATGTGTACAGCTCATGCTATGGCAAACATCTATGAAGCAAACAGGCAAGCCTGTAAATATGTACACTCAACATCAAGGGGCCACGAAGCAATTCAACTAGCTACTGCTTTTCAATTGTTACCCTGCGATTATGTTAGCCCCTATTACCGTGATGAAAGTATGCTCCTTGGATTAGGGTTTTCACCTTATGAATTAATGCTTCAATTGCTTGCAAAGGGCAACGATATTTTTACAGGCGGAAGGGAATATTACTCTCATCCCAGTTACCGTGGTATTGGTAAGCCAACAATTATACATCAAAGCAGTGCAACTGGTATGCAGGCAATTCCAACTACCGGTATAGCACAAGGCTTAAAATATTTAGAAAAAATACATTCTCATTTATTTAAAAAAGATAGTAGTGGCTTATCACCGGTAGTTGTATGTTCTCTTGGAGATGCATCAATTACAGAAGGCGAAGTGAGTGAAGCATTTCAATTTGCAGCATTACACCAGTTGCCGGTAATTTACCTTGTTCAGGATAATAATTGGGGAATTAGTGCACAAGCTGCAGAAACCCGTACAGCCACTGCCCGGGAGTTTATACAAGGTTTTAAGGGTATCAAAAGTATAAGTATTGATGGCAGTAATTTTTCCGAAAGTTTTGAGGCAATGGAAAAAATTGTGAATGAAGTAAGAAACCGTCGAATTCCATACCTGGTACATGCTACCGTACCACTTCTTGGGCATCATACGAGTGGTGTAAGAAAGGAATATTACCGAAATGAAGAAGAGCTTGAACAGAAGGGAAAAGAAGATCCTCGTTTCAGGCTTAGAAATACTTTAATTGAAATGGGCGTACAGGAAAGCATTTTAAAGCAGTTTGAAAAACATGCAGTAATTGAGGTAGCCCAGGAATTTGCAAAAGCATTATCCTCACCTGAACCAGATCCTTCAACAGTGGAGGATTTTCTTTTTGCAAACACTTCCATCACGGAAGAAAAGGGTCAACGTACACCTCCCGGAAATGAGAAAATTTTGATGGTTGATGCAGCCTTATTTGCAATTCGTGAAATCATGCAATCATTCCCTGAAGCAGTTTTTTACGGACAGGATGTAGGTAGAAGACTGGGAGGGGTATTTAGGGAGGCCGCTACGCTGGCAGAACAATTTGGCGATCATCGTGTTTTTAATACCGCCATTCAGGAAGCTTATATAATTGGTTCAACAGTGGGCATGAGCGCAACAGGAGTAAAACCGATTGTAGAAATTCAGTTTGCAGATTATATTTATCCAGGATTAAATCAACTGGTAACTGAGGTATCAAAAAGTTGTTATTTAAGCTGCGGAAAATTTCCCGTACAAGCTCTTATTAGGGTACCGGTAGGCGCATACGGAGGTGGGGGGCCTTATCATAGTGCAAGTATTGAAAGTATATTACTTAGCATAAAAGGAATTAAAATAGTATATCCATCAAATGCAGCAGATATGAAAGGTTTACTGAAAGCTGCATTTCTAGATCCGAACCCTGTTATAATGCTTGAGCATAAAGGACTTTACTGGGGTAAAGTGCCTGGTACCGAAGCAGCTAAAACAACTGAGCCATCTGCCGATTATGTTATACCACTCGGAAAGGGTAAAGTAATTATAACTGCAGGAGAAGGTAATTTGAAGTTTGGCGAAACATGCTGTGTTATTACTTATGGTATGGGAGTTTACTGGGCAGTTGCTGCTGCAAAAAAATTGCAAGGAAGGGTAGAGGTAATAGATCTCAGGTGTTTGTTTCCTCTCGATGAAGATTTGATTTTTGAAACAGTAAAACGACATGGGAAATGCCTAGTATTAACTGAAGAACAAATTAATAATTCCTTTGCAGAAGCTTTAGCATGCAGAATATCAAAAGCATGTTTTAGTTACCTGGATGCAGCAGTGGAAGTGATGGGCGCATTAAACTTACCTGCAGTACCTATGAATATATTATTGGAGCAGGCAATGTTGCCCAATGCTGAAAAGGTATTATTCCGTTTGCAATTACTTTTAAATAATTAGATAGCTAAATCTTGGGAATTCTCTTATATTTGCACCCCAAAATGTCGGGGTAGCTCAGCTGGTTAGAGCATCGGATTCATAACCCGAAGGTCGGCAGTTCAAGTCTGCTTCCCGATACTATTTTAAATGCTCCTGAAATCAGGAGCGTTTTTTTTGCATAACCTGATAATATTTCACTATAGCAATTTCCCTATAAATTTTTGATTTTAAAATCACCATTCATTTGTTTGTCAGCTTCTAAATGTTTTATGAGTATGAAAATCATAAAATCGCTATTTAAGTTGTGATTTTTTTAGGTATTAGTTTCATACATGTTTATCCTCAAAATTATTTTTTTAGGGAGGGGAATGAAAAGGGAGGGGAAAAAATTTTGAGATAGATTAATCAACCGATATAGTAGATAAAAGGAAGCTACGCAAAATCTTTTTATATGCAATTTTAAAAAAATTATCAATTTTAAAGATTTGGTTTAAAAGATATTATGATCTCCAAAAGTGGAATTATTTGAGTATTATTATTTCCAATTTTTTATTTAAACTTTATCCTTTTGTTTTTTTGTAACAATTGATGCTGTGGCTTTTTTTTCATTACTTTTTGCAGGTAATTTTGTAGCTACTCTTTTTTTTGCCGGAGTAAATTTGATGCCATCCATTATTAGTTTGGCGGCTTTCCTTATCCTTTTTTCAAATTTTTTTTCACCTAATTTATCTTTAAATGTGATTAAAACAGAGGATAATTTTGAGGAGATATCAATAATCATTGATTCTTTTGGAGATGCTTTTTTTTTGTCGGTAATTTTTTTAGATAACATCTTCGCTTAAATTTTTATTAATTATGGAAATAATTTAATAATGTAAATTTAATATAAGGTTTGTTTTTACAATGTTAAGTTTTCATCGTAGTCAATCTCAAAAGATTATAAACTTATATGAAAATGAAGGAGGAGAATCAAAAAATATTCCTCGATAAATTGTAAATTTCCTATACTTTAAAACTATTTAATAATCGAATAAAGTAACTAACGTAACAAATAAAAACAGAACCTTTGAATTAATTAACAACTAAATGGACAAGTAAAAATGTAAAAATTTTATTTTCTCTTGCGGTCAATAGCTATGTTTCGCCTTATTACATCCCAATATTCCTTACCATAACTTACCAATATTTCATCCCCAGCAATAATATTTACAATAGCTTCAATATAAATATTGGCCCCATCTTTTACATAATGAGCATTATTACGAAATCCCTTTAACCGCTGTATTCCACGGGCATCATTTGCATATCTTCCCATTGACTTTTTATGATTTCTGGCATCGATGACATGATTTCGGTTTACATAATAAATATATGCATTTGCTCCATTATCATGGTCAACATCTTTCCATCTTGTAACAGTACCTATATATTCTATAATAATTTCATCCTTTTTAATCAATTTTTTAGTGAATAGGCCTTTCCCAGCCCCAGGAATATTCGATTGCTTAATTTCTAATTGCTTTTCCAGGAATGCCATAGTAACATTTTATTATGAATAAAGTAGGAAACGGAGTATTTAATTATAGTAATTGATCAGTAATCAAGATAATAATAAAATACTTAGTATTGTAATCAAGTATTTACAATAAATTAAATAATAAAGCTCGTAACAATATAGTCAAAATCTTAAAAAATTAAAAACCCGTGAATTTGCCTAAAGAAGAATTAATAAATTATTAAAAAATTAGGAAAAATAGAGATTTTTAAGATAAATAAAGGTTCGGTGAAAATCAAGACAACTAATATTTTGAGCAATTAAAAAGCTATAAACTAATGAGATTAAAAATGATTTCCCCACATAAAAAAACCAACTACAAATTAGCGACAAACTTAAGATCTGTCTGCTAAATTTATAGTTGGTTCTAAAAAATATAAAATTGTTTATAAAATTAGTTAGATAAAAAAGTTGAATTTATATGTTTATTAAAGAGGTTGGATCGTGAAACCATTTGGAGGGCTTCCTCATTTACCTTATTTCTTTCAGCTATCATTGTATAACCAAGTGAAGGAAGAATTATCTTAAGTGTTTGAAATCGAATTGTAGCTGAATTTTCTTTAAATGAAATTATAGGGTCATCTACAACCCGAACCATACCTACCATATTTACTGTTGATTTTTCCAGCCTGATGTTTTGGTAAACCGATGTAAATTGCTGTAAAACATCAATTTCTTCATCATGAATTACTGCTGGTTTCGACATCCAGTAAACAAAATTAATTACTCCAGGTATTTTTTTGATTGACAATAATTCAGATTCGCTGGTGTAAACGAATACAAAAGAACTGAAGAGTGGCTCCATCATAGACTTTCTGCTATGATAATGTTGTCTGGTTATATTATTAACCGGGTAATAATTGTTTATACCTCTTTTTGAAAGTAAAGATGCTACTTTCTTTTCCTGTAGAGGTTTTGTGTAAACTGCATACCAATTTTGTGTCATTCTTGTGGTGTTTTGGTTTATGAAAAATGCAGGATTTCACCGAATAAGATTTTAGCTTTTCAAGGAAAGTGGTTAATAAGATTGGGAGCGGTAAATGAAGGGATATTAGAAAAGATGTTACAGAAGTAGTACAAATATACAGTTCTCTGATTAAAATCAAAATATTTTTTTTAAATACCTACAATATTTTTTTTGAATTGATTTAACCTTTTACTTAATATTAATAGACAATTATTTCTGATGTAATAGAGATGAAACATTTGCATCATAATGTATTTACACTTTTTTATATTAGCCAGATATTATGACTAATATTTTAAATTCACTGGTCATAATTGATTACCTAATTACATCGGTCTTTTAATGCCATCTGCTTCGGTATTACTCTTTTTCAACTGCTTTTGATAAACATTACAATGCTATCCCAGGGAATCTTATGTGATAACACAATCCACTGGTTGCTGGAATTCAAATTTTTCGTAAAAGGTGACTCAAATCCAACAAGCATGGACTGAGCAGGACTGATATCTGGTTGCTTCGATGCATGGTATTTACGGGGTTTTGCCATTACTGCTTGTACTCGATTATAACAAAGTCCTGAAAACTATTCAATTTACTGCTACTTGCATATTAATCAGCAGACCCCTAATTAGATATTATTAGATGAATGCTTACCATTTAAGGGCTATTTTACCTATACTTTTTCTTTTTTCGAGACACTCGTGTGCAGAAACTATTTCATTTGCAGGGTATATTTTAGCCGGCATCGGAGAAAAAACTCCCTCCTCAGTTAATTTAATTACGGCTTTCAGACACCGTTGAATCAAAGCTGGTTTGTTATCAGCAATCTTAAGCATGTTAATTCCAAGCATTGATTTGGAAGCAACCATAAACATAACAGGATGGTATATGCCAAAATTTACAGCAGCAGCCACTTTGCTGAAAATGTTTTTATTGCTCATGTCTGATGCACCATAGCAAACTATTCTACCACCCGGCCCCAAACTCCTAAAGCCTTTCTTAACTGACAGTCCTCCTACGGCGTCAAAAATTACATCCAAACCATTACCATTCGTAATTGTTTTGGTTTCTAACTCAAAATCCTGAATTGAATAATTAATGGGATGATGTACACCCATATTCTTAATATATGCAAGTTTTTCTTCTGTACCTGCTGTGGAGAAGATCGTACATTTTTTATATTTTGCCAACTGAATGAGTGCTAAACCTACACCACCTGCACCTGAATGGATGAGTACATTGTCCCCTTCGTTTAAATTTACTAAATGTGTACCCGCATAATATGCAGTGCAATATTGAGTACAAAGTGTGGTAGCAGTAGCATTGTCAATATTTTCTGGAACATGAACTGTAGCAGACGCTTCAGTAACAGCATATTCAGCATATCCCCCGAAACGGGTAAGCGCTGTTACCCTCTCACCTGGTTTTAAATGTGATACACCTGCTCCTGTTTCTGTAACTTCACCCGCTACGTCATACCCAAGTATGCATGGTAGAGGTGGGGCCTCCTTATACATACCTCTTCGTGCCATTACATCAGCGAAGTTGAGGCCAGATGCTTCAACTTTTAAAAGTACCTGACCTACACCAGGCTTAGGTATGGCCACTTCACGTATTTCAAATGCGCCTGATGCAGCCCCATTTTTAACTAAAAAAATCGCTTTCATATAATTTACCTATATTTTTTTCATTTAAGTTATAAGTAAAATGCCGGCAATAATACCGGCATCAATATTTATAATATTTTAAATAGAAAAAGCCTTGTCAATTATTTCTGTTTGCTCTTTTAAATGAATTTTAGAATAACCGGTAGCAGTAGAAGCACTTGGTGTACGGCTAATAATATAGAAATTAATATTAGTAAGGTTCATTCTTAAAAATGTTGCCGCTCCCATATTAAGTGGTTCTTCCTGAACCCAATACCAAATTGCTTTACTATATTTTTTATACAGTTCTTCCAGCTTAATTTGAGGTAGTGGAAATATTTGCTCGAGGCGGATTATCGCAACATCTTCCCTGTTTTCTTTTAATTGTCTTTCAGCAAGATCGAAATACATTTTGCCACTGCAAAACAAAACTTTCATAACATTCGACTCATTTTTCACAAATGAGTCATCTATCACTTCCTTAAAGCCGCCACTCGTGAAATCTGCTGACAAACTATAACTGCCTGGGTGACGCAGATTAGCCTTTGGAGAAAAATTAATCAATGGTTTCCTAAAGCTCCATGTAACCTGGCGCCGTAAAGCATGGAAAAAATTAGCGGCTGTGGTAATATTGGTAATTACCATGTTCAATTCGGCACACATTTGTAAAAAGCGTTCCATTCTTGCACTGCTATGCTCAGGCCCCTGCCCTTCATAACCGTGCGGCAATAACATTACCACCCCATTCATACGTTGCCATTTAGTTTCAGCGGCTGCAATAAACTGATCAATCATTGTTTGTGCGCCATTACAAAAATCACCGAACTGGGCTTCCCATATCACTAATGAATTTGGATTGGCCATCGAATATCCATATTCAAAGCCTAAAACTGCATATTCGCTTAACAGGGAATTGTAAATACGAAATGGAGGTTGATTTTCGGTAAAATGATTGAGCCTGTTGTATTCAGTATTAGTATTTTCATCATAAATAACTGAATGGCGATGACTGAACGTCCCTCTTTTTACATCCTGCCCACTCATTCTTACATCAGTACCTTGTAACAATATACTGCCATACGCCATTAGCTCAGCGGTTGCCCAGTCTATTTTGCTTTCATCAGTAAAAAGTTTTATTTTATCCTGTATTAGCTTTTCAACTTTTCGAAGTGGTTTAAAATCTGTTGGCCATTTCATAAGACCTTCAAATAAAACTGTTAAGGTTTGATTATTTATTGCCGTTACAGGGGATGATTTAAAATCAGCCGCTACTGCCCTTCGAAGGCTTTTCCATTGCAGTTCAGGTTTTTGGAAAGTATAAGGCAAAGGGTGTTGCTTTACCTCATCTAATCTTTCCTGCAAATCAGCAAGAAATTTTTTCTCCATTTCTTTTGCAAGAACCTGTGCATCCGGTTCTCCATTTTCAATAAGGTATTGGGTGTATATTTCCCTGGGGTTTGAATGCTTATCAATTAATGCGTATAGTTTTGGTTGTGTAAATTTTGGTTCATCTCCTTCGTTATGACCATGCTTGCGATAGCAAACCATATCAATAAAAATATCACTGTTAAATTCCTGGCGGTAATGCGTGGCAATTTCTACTGCCTTTACTACAGCTTCCGGATCATCTCCATTTACGTGCAATACCGGTGCCTTAACCATTGATGCAATGGAAGTGCAATAATCAGAGCTACGGGCATCATCAAAATCTGTGGTAAAACCAATTTGATTATTAATAACAAAATGGATGGTGCCACCGGTATAATAACCTTTAAGATTAGACATTTGAAGTACTTCGTACACTATGCCCTGCCCGGCAACAGAAGCATCGCCGTGTATAAGTATTGGTAGGATTTTATCAAAATCACTGTTATATAATACGTCTGCTTTACTACGTGCAAATCCCACTACTACCGGGTCTACCGCTTCGAGGTGAGATGGATTGGGACAAAGCTTAAGGTTGATTTTATTGCCTGAAAAAGTTTCTATCTCACTACTAAATCCGAGGTGGTATTTTACATCACCGCTGCCCATGGTTGTATCCGGGGTAGCAGTGCCTTCAAATTCACTAAAAATTTGCTCATAGGTTTTACCCATAATATTTGCCAATATATTGAGCCTGCCCCGGTGGGCCATTCCTATTACTACTTCCTGCACATTGTTTAGGGAGGCAATATTTATGATTGCATCCAGCGCAGCAATAGTGGTTTCACCACCTTCCAGTGAAAATCTTTTTTGACCAACGTATTTTGTATGAAGGAATTTTTCGAACATTACCCCTTCATTCAATTTTTGGAGTATTCTCTTCTTTTGTTCAAGTGGAACAGGATTGAGCATGGTAGTTTCTACGGCATGCATCATCCAATCAAGTTTCCGGTTGCTGTTATCTGCCCTAAACTCAACACCTACATTATGCGTATAGCATTTTTGTAAATGCTCAATAATGTTTTTTAATGGAGCTTTTCCTAATCCAACAAATTTACCTACTTCAAATTCAACAGGTAAGTCTGCTTCGCTTAATCCGAAATTTTCGAGGCTAAGGTTAGCTTTACGATCTTTTCTTTCACGGATTGGATTGGTTTTGGCAATAAGGTGGCCTTTACGCCTGTAACCCTGTATTAACTGGTAAACACTTAACTCTTTGTTGAAATTAAGTGTATCGGCAGGCATGGCAGCAGCAACTTGTTTTGAACCATTGTTGGTAACATTATTATATGTGGTTGCAAAATCAAAGCCTTCAAAAAATTTTCGCATTTCTGCATCAATGACTGAAGGGTCTTTTAAAAAATCTTTGTACAGGTTGTCGATATAGGCGGGATGAGCGTTGGTGATATACTGGAAATCCTTCATTGTAAATAAAAAATAGTGAAAAGTTGGCTTGCAATATTATGGTGCAAATATCGGTGATTT
>JANMVB010000042.1:0-16973 GCA_031392305.1 Ferruginibacter sp. | reverse complement strand
CATTTTCTTTTTTTTCTTGATAAAAAAAAGAAACAAAAAAAATCAAGGCTGCGAATAAAAAGGCTGAAAATTTCAACATTAGCCTAAAATCAAGGAACTCGCCGCAAGTAGTAAGATAATTTGAAGTGTCTGCCCGGCTCAAACAACCTTGATTTCTTTACGGCTTATGTTGAAATTTTCTAGCACTTTTTATTCGAGGCCGTAGCAGGATACTTTTGTGGAATATATACCTAATCCTATAAATAAATATAAGCACTTGCTAGTTGCTGATATTATTTCACTCTGCATAAAAGGAAAGTGATTAAGAAGATAAGGCTGTAATGTTTTTACAAATAATGTGGGTAAGCTCCACATTGGTATGCGGTAAAAGGGAGTGACACAACGATGATGAGCATTGATAAAATGCTGGTTAAAAAATATGCAAAGGAATATTTTAAGGCCTGGTTTGTACCTTAATCAAGTGATCAAACAGGCTGATTTCTGTAGGAATTTGAAGTTTTTTTCGGAGGCGGTACCTGCTGATATCTACTCCACGTACCGAGATATTCATTAGCTGCGCTATTTCTTTGGTAGATAAATTCATGCGCAAGTAGGCACACAGTTTAAGTTCATTTGGAGTTATTGTGGGGTAGGTTGCTTTAAGTTCCACCAAAAAATCACTGTGCACTTTATCGAAATGTTTGGCAAAATTATCCCACTCCTTATCCATGTTTTCATCTTCACTCAATGTTTTAATCATTTTCTTTAAATCAGCAACATTACGGGGGTTATCAAGCCCTTTCATTACCTGTGCCAGCTCGCCCTTTATTTTGGTGAACAGCTCGCCTTTTTTTACAAGGTGCATGGCTGAAGCTGCCAGTTCGGAGTTTTTGAAGTCAATTTCAACCTCCAGTTTTTCATTGCGCAAGGTTACCAATTCACTTTCTGTTTTGCTTAATTCCAGTTCATGAATATAGGAGCGTTTTTTTTGCTCCTCCTCAAATTTTTGTTGCTGCGTTATAAATTTATTCTGTTGCCATTTAAATAAAATAAACAGCCCGGTTATTACTAAAACAAAGTAAAATATATTGGCCCATAGCGATTGATACCAGGGAGGGAGGTTATTGAATGAATACGTGGAAATTTCAGATTCTTTACCAAGGTTGTTCCTCACCTTTACTTCAAACGTAAATTTTCCGGCAGGCAGATTGGTATATTCTTTTTCGGTTCGCTTTGTCCAGTCGCTCCAGTTTTCATCAAAACCTTTTAGCCGGAAGCTGTACTCAAGATTTGACTGATAACCAAATAGTGCAGAGGAAAATTCAAATTGAATTGTTTTCCATCCATAACTAAATTGCGGAATATTGCTAGCATCCTGCATTTGCTTTTCATTTACATTGTTGAAATACCCACCAAACAGCAGGCTGTCTGTTTTGTTGATAATCTTCACTCGCCTTATTTGTAAACTGAGGCCGGGCACGGTATTTTTATATTTCTCAAAATCAATATTAAATATGCCTCTTTCGCCCCCTATGAAAATGTTGTTTTCATTTACAGGGTAAATAAATTCATATCCGCTCAACAATTTGTTATTTAATTCCGGCAGGTAAATAATGCCGGGTTCCTTACCGGAAACATCCACCACGCCCAGTTTTTTTTCATGAATGAACCAGATGTTCCCAGACATATCTTCTTTGAGGTAACGGATGCTTTGTTCCCCAAATATTTTACTGTAATAGGGAGTGGGTTCAAAAATATCTTTCTGTTGATTGTAAACAAGTACGCCATTTTCTGTAGCAGCAACTACTTCATTCTTTATTTTATAAATATGATTGTTTAATACAGAAAGTAACCCTTTTTTGCTGGTATACGCTTCGATTGTATAGAGGCCGGTACTGTTTTTACTGATTTTATATACCCCATGATAAGGGTGAGAAACCCAGATATTATCATCCTTATCAATTAATATAAACCTTGATGATTCGTTAAAGTCAGGAACTTTTATGGATTGGGTGAACATGCCATTTGCATAATCAAAAAATGCCAACCCTTTATAATTGCCTGCCACTACCCGGGCAGTAGGAAAAGTAGCTGACAAGGGTACAAAATTCCAAAAACCGGGATCGGAAGAAATAGATTGTGCGGTGTTATTTTTTATAACAAAAGCACCTTCATGTTTTCCAAGCATCAACTGGTTGTTGATTTCGGCTAAACCATAAGTTTGGCCACGGGTATTATTAACTGCAATAAATTCTGCTTTAATAAAGCTCAGGTCTTTCATTGGTTGCAATAAAACACTGTATAAACCATTTGTTGTACCAACAAAAAGATGATTATCGAAAATGATTGCAGTATATCCTGATCCATCCTGCAACACAGGATTGATTTGTTTGATGGCGCTGTTATAGGCAATTAAATCAATGCCATTATCAAGCCCCAGCCACAAATTGCTTTGCTGGTCCAGGAAAATACTCAGCACATTATTGTTTTGCAGCCCTTCTATCCCCGAAAATTTTTGAATGATATTTCCTTTGTGGTCGGTTATATATACACCACTATTGTTGGTAGCAAATGCAACCCAATCACTATTAATAGCTGTAGCCGCATAAATCCTTTCATTCTCAAATAACTGGTTATTAGCTGATGGAAGTTTAGAGATACCAGTTTTAGATAATACAAACAGTCCATCTTTTAAAGTGGTAATTAATGCACTGTCATTAGTTATGGGCAAAATACCGGTAATAGTGCCGTTACCAGGGAGTTGATTTTGCCCGGGCATTGGGTTCCAGGCTTCATGTTCAAAACTCATTAACCCGGATTTAAAATCATGTGCATACAAATGGTTATTACATTGCTCAAGGTAAGCCCATTCGGAGGGTGCGTTATAAACTGCCACGGCTTCATTGCTAAACCTGAATATTTTATTGGTTGCCCGAAAGAAAACGTTTCTGTTAAAAGATACTATATCCCAAACATCACCAAACGACTTATCTTTTATTGGTATAAAACGGGTTAGGGAATGATAAAGCAGCCGCCCGTTAGCATCCGGTGAAAAATATCCCAGTTCATCCTGTCCGCCAACATATATTTTATTATCAGCTCCAATAGCAACAGACCTTACAATTGTTTTATTGGGCAGGGAGTAAATATTCCAGTTTTTGCCATCAAAAGACAGGAGGCCTTCATTATTGGCAATATAAATGATACCATTTTTATCCTGTTTGATATCCCAGTTTTGTAATCCGGCACCATACGTTTGTTTGGAATAATTAATGACGTCGGGTAACCCAATAGTATTCTGACAAATTGCATAAAATGGAAAAAAAATAAGCAGCAGTAGTTTCTTCATTTCCCTGTAGTTCAGTTGATGGGGTGAAGTTATTAAAAATTCGGTTTATCCCTGTTTTATTGGTGTGTAGTAGTATTGAAGTAGTAAAATATACTATAAAATAAACTTTTTACATTTTCAGTGGTAGTAATGAGGTGCCATTTGTTTGCTTAATAAAAGGTGCAAATGTTAGTTTTGACTTCCCGCTTTTTCAACATTTCTACAAACCTAAAACGATTGCTTTATGAAATTAAAATTCAGATTATTATGTATTGGTATCTTTCTGGGCAGCTTTCTTCAACAGGCAATTGCACAGAATATTACAGTTGCAGGCAATGTTAAAAACATGGCTGCAGAGCCGTTAAACCGTGCCACTGTTTCCATAAAGGGAACATCCAAATCTACTTTTACAGACGAAAAAGGAAATTTTTCCATTTCCATCCCAAAGGGCGGCACATTGCAAATCAGTTATGCCGGGATGACAACAGCAACTTATAATGTAAACAATGAAGGAGCTGTAAATATTCAATTGCAGGAAGGAAGCAAGCAGATGGATGAAGTAGTGGTAATTGGATATGGCACCCAAAAAGTAACCAAGGTTTCAGGTGCTATTTCAACCGTAAAGGGTAGTGATATAGAAAAGCTGAAACCTGTGAGGGCAGAAGATGCTTTGCAAGGTAGGGCTTCCGGCGTTACGGTGGTTTCTAATGGTTCGCCTGGTTCTAAACCAACTGTTTTAATCAGGGGCATCCCTTCATTTTCGGGAACAGACCCTGTGGTAATCATAGATGGTATCCCACAAACATTAACCGATTTTAACTCAATAAATGCCGCAGATATTGAATCTATAAATGTATTGAAGGATGCCGCTACCACCGCCATTTATGGTGTAAAGGGCGGCAATGGCGTAATTGTAGTTACCACCAAATCTGGCCGAAAAAATCAAAAAACAGAACTTAACCTTAACAGCAACTACGGTGTTCAGGAAGTTGTAAATACAATCGGTGTGCTAAATGCTGCTGAATATGGTGCTATCATTAATGAAGGCAGTGTAACATCCGGCGGTAATGTAATTTTTCCTGATTTATCTGTTTTGGGCACAGGCACTAACTGGCAAAACGAAGTTTTTGAAACTGCCCCTATGCAAACCCAGAATATTAGCGCAAGGGGTGGTAGTGATAAGGTATTTTATTTCCTTGGCGGCGGGTACTTAAGCCAGGGAGGTATTGTGGGTGGCTATGAAAAATCAAAATTCGACCGCATTAACTTTACTGCCAATCTAAGCTTTGCGCTTACCTCCAAACTGAAATTTATTTTGAATACGAGTTATGTAAACCTTAATTCAAGAGGGGTAGCTGAAAATTCTTTTAACAGCGTAATTGGGAGTGCCTTAAATTTCGATCCTACAGTTCCGGTTTTAAATACCACGCCTAATACCCCGGGCAAATACGGGTTTAGTAATCTTTTATTATCAGAGATATTTAACCCGCTTACCAAACTAGACAATACTTATGGAAAAAACATTGGCAATAAACTGTATGGCAAATTTGAATTTCAGTACGAAGTATTGAAAAACCTGACATTATCAACCAGGTTTGGTTACACTAAATACGACGGAACTTCCAAAGGGTTTAATCCATTGGTTTTCTATGGCCCTATGAATGTAAATAATACAATGGATGCAACAGGTGCGGCGGTTGCAGGCAGTCACAGCAGTGTGTCTCACGAAAAAACCAGCAATTTTAATTTTACTTACGAAGCATTCGGCAATTATAATTTTGATATAACTACAAAGCATCATTTTGAAACCGTTTTAGGTATTGCCATCGCTAAAACATCTGGTAATGCCGCCGGGGCCAGCAGGCAGGATGTGCCTTTTAATTCGTGGGAGTTTGCCGACTTCAATGCAGCTACCGGTAATAATACAGCCTTAAACACCAATGCACTGAGCGGATATTATTACCAGTATTTTAGAAAAAATTTATCGTATTTCAGCAGGATAAATTATGATTACGAAGATAAATACCTGGCTTCTTTTTCTGCCCGCAGGGATGGTTCCTATGCATTTGGTATCGACAATAAATTTGGTAATTTCTTTTCAGGTTCTTTGGGCTGGGTTCTTACAAAAGAAAACTTTTTTCAATCCGGCTTTATTGATTATTTAAAACTAAGGGGCAGTTATGGAACACTTGGTAACGAAAATGTAGATCCTCAGTTTGTGAGCATCGTTACCGGTGGATCAAGTTATGGGCCTACAGCCAACAGCAATGGTTACACTTTTGGGAATACATTTTATCCCGGCTCTACTGTAGCTTCTGCAGCCAATGATGCATTAAGGTGGGAAAAACAAACCCAATCAAATATTGGATTCGACATTACCATTTTTAAAAATAAAATTTCCTTATCTGCAGACTACTTTAGGAAATCGGTGAACGGATTGCTGTTTACACCATCCGCTTCTTTATATCTTGGTACTGTTCCTATCCCTACTGATAATATTGGCTCTACCAAAAGCAATGGCATTGATCTTACTTTAAGCTATACGGATTTAATCAGTAAAAAAATTAAGCTTAATACAGCCGTCACCTTTACTAACTCTAAAAACGAGGTAACTGCCACCAATACGGATGGTAGTGCAAAAATCCCAGGTGGATATTATTTTAATGGCCAATCGCAAAGTGTAACGGTATTTGAAAAAGGATATACACCGGGCTATTTTTATGGATATAAAACAGACGGATTATTTCAAACGCAGGGAGATGTTGCAAAGGCACCCATTCAAACCGGTGCACAGGCAGGAGATATTAAGTTTGTTGACGTAAATCAGGACGGGTTTATTTCGGCTTTGGATAAAACTAAAATAGGTGATCCTTTTCCAACATTTACATTAGGTTGGAACGTAAACCTGGAATATGCAGGTTTGGATTTGAATGTATTTACCTATGCTTCAGTTGGCAATGATATTTACAGGGCTTACGAAAGAAATGCCAACTATTCCAACAAATTCCGCAGTGTACTAAACAGGTGGACGGGTGAAAACTCCACCAACAGCGCTCAAAACCCACGCTATTCTTTCATTGATGATAATAGTAATATACGGGTATCGGACCGCTATGTGGAAGATGGTTCTTTTGTAAAAATTAAGAACATACAACTCGGTTTCACCTTTCCGCAATCCATTACTAAAAATATTTTTAGCAGGGTAAGGCTATATGCACAGGTAAAAAATGCTTTTGTATTTACCAAATATTCAGGCTTCGATCCGGAGATATCCGGTGGCATTTTAGATACAGGTATTGACCGTGGGGCATACCCCCAGGCAAGAACTTATGCAGTAGGGCTGGATATTAAATTTTAAAAATTATCAACTTAAAATATTAGCAATGAACAATACTTTAAAAATAGCGGGTTTACTGGTTTTTATCACCATTTTTACTGCCTGCAAAAAATGGGTAGATTATAATCCACACGACGATTTCAGGATAACCGAACTGGATTATTTAAAATCTGAAAGCGATTACCGTACAATGGCCATCAGTGTATATACACCAATACAATGGCTCAATCAAACTGTGCCTGTAGGCGATATTGCATCAGACAATGCAGTAGCCGGTGGGGAAAATGCATCTGACGTGTTACCACTTCAGCAAATAGATGATTACACAACAACTCCGGTAAATTCCACATTGTCTGAACTATGGAAAGCCAGTTACGAAGGTATTAACCGTGCCAATTACCTGCAGCAATACAGGGCTAAAAACCTGGAAGGTAATGCAGTGGATTTTGCCGGCAAAGATGCTTTATATGGGGAAGTAGATTTTTTGAGGGCATACTATTATTTTAACCTGGTAAAAATGTTTGGGGATGTACCACTCTTTACCGATAAGCGGCTGGGTTTATCCGATTCAAAAACTTTGACCCGGGCGCCTAAAGCAGATGTTTATAAACAAATTGAACTGGATTTAAACAATGCCATTGCTGTATTGCCTGCCATACAAATGCAACAGGGACGGGCTACCAAATATGCTGCCCAGGCTTTGTTAGGTAAAGTACTATTGTATCAAAATAAATTTGATGCTGCTGCTGCTATGTTAGAAAATGTAATTGCACCAAATGCTTTTAGTCTGGTCACTGATTTTGGTTCTATATTTTTAGCTGCCGGTGAAAACGGGCCAGAATCAGTATTTGAAATACAGTATTCCAACACATCTCCTTATTATAACTGGGGTGGCGTTACACGTGGGCAGGGAAACCATTCAGTGCAGCAAACGGGTATCCGGGGTATAAACGGATCTGCCGCTATGCCTTATGCTGCCGGTTGGTCAACCAATTTGCCAACACAAAATTTAGCCAATGCTTACCAGTCAGGCGACAAAAGAAAAGACGTAACTGTACTGGATATTGAAGCATACAAAACCAGCAACCCATCTTTCAATATCACTTACCAGGTTGCTCCTTATAAAAACACGGGCCTTTACAATCAAAAGTATTTACCAAGAAAGAATGAAACCTCCGGCCAGGTTGAATTGAATTACCTGAATAATTTTAGGACAATCCGTTTTGCGGATGTTTTGCTTATGGCTGCCGAAGCTAATAACAGGGCTACTGCTCCAAACGATACAAAAGCGCAAACCTATATAAACAGGGTAAGGCAACGTGCATTTGGTGATATGTTACACAACATATCCTTAACCGGAACAGCATTAAAGCAAGCCATCTGGGATGAGCGAAGATTAGAATTAGCAATGGAAGGGGATCGTTTTTTTGACCTTGTCAGAACAGGGCAGGCTACAGCAAAAATCGGGGGTTTTGTAAGTGGTAAAAATGAAGTGTTCCCGATACCACAGGAGGAAATTGACATTTCCGGTTTAGCTCAAAATCCAAATTATTAATTACTAAAATTAACGATCATGAATGCATTAAAATATTTTTTAAGCTGCACAATTTTGCTTGCTATTGTGGTTGGTTGCAAAAAAGATACCTATGAGGATACATCTTTTATAGCTACCAATGCATCGCCGGCTAAATTGTCTGCACTGTTTGAAATTACACAAGATAATACTGGCCTTGTAACCATCATCCCAAATGGCGAAGGTGGTTCTGCTTATGATATTTATTTTGGTGATGGCACCGCTGCTCCAGCTAAAGTGCAACCTGGCAAAAGCATACAACACGTTTATAAAGAAGGTGTGTATGATGTAAAATTGGTTGCCTATAACCTTACCGGAAAAACCACTGAAACCACCCAAAAATTAACCGTTTCATTCAGGGCACCGGAAAACCTGGATGCTACTGTGGCATTGGATGCGGTTAATATTTTCAAAGTTAACGTTTCTGCAAAAGCAACTTACGAGACACTTTTTAAGGTTTATTTCGGAGATGTACCTAACGAAATACCCATCTCATTTTTAGAAGGGGAAATTATTAGTCACGTTTACGCAGCAGTGGGTACTTATACTGTAAAAGTGGTGGCATTAAGTGGTGGGGCCGCAACCACAGAAATCACTAAAACGATTACAGTTGTTGACCCCGTACTATTACCATTAAATTTTGAATCACCTTCCCTGGTATATAGTTTTGGCAATTTTGATGGTGGTGTGTTAAGTGTAATTAATAATCCACAAGCCAATGGCATTAATACAAGTACAAAAGTTGCCAGGATGGTTAAAAACGCAGGTCAGCCCTGGGGTGGCAGCTCATTAAAGTTGGGCAGCCCAATCGACTTTTCGGCCAATAAAGTTTTGAGGATGAAAGTGTTTTCACCAAGGGTGGGGGCCAAAGTTTTATTGAAAGTAGAAAACGCAACCAATGGTGCTATCAATTTTGAAAAGGAAGTGGCTACTACGGTTTCAAATGCATGGGAAGACCTCGTATTTGATTACAGTGCTATCAATGCTGCCAATAGTTATCAAACCATCGTGCTGATTTTCGATCTTGGCACTCCCGGAGATGGCTCTCCCAATTTCACCTTTCTGTTAGATGATATCAGGCAAACCAATCAATTACCAACCAGTTTGTTAACCTTGCCTGTTACGTTTGATATGGCCGGGGTAAATTATGCCCTTACTGATTTTGGGGGTAATCAATCAGCCAATGATGTTGATCCTGCAAATGCAGCAAACAAAGTAAAGAAAACGATCAAGCCATCCGGCGCAGAAACCTGGGCAGGTACAACAATGGGAGCTGGCTTTACCACTAAAATTCCATTTACCGCCAGTGCCACTCAAATGAGTATAAAAGTGTACTCACCCGCTGCTGGTATCCGGATAAGATTAAAAGTAGAAGACCGCAACGACAATACAAAATCAGTAGAAACAGAATCCGTTACCAATGCAGCCAATACATGGGAAACATTGGTTTTTGATTTCGCAAATCAGGCATCAGGAACTGCTGCTATGAACCTTGCATTCAACTATAATATGGCTTCGGTATTTTTTGATTTTAATACAACAGGAAGCGGAAAAGTTTTTTATTGGGATGATGTTACTTTTTTATCTACCAATGTAGTACCGAATGTTGTGGCGCTTCCACTCAATTTTGAATCAACTTCACTCACATACACTTTTACAAATTTTGGTGGGGGTAATGCAACCGTAATCACTAACCCGCAATCAGTTGGTATTAATACAAGCAGTAAGGTAGGCAAGATGGTAAAAGGTGCCGGTGAGGTTTATGGGGGCAGCGTTATAGAGTTAGCAAACCCTATCAATTTTTCGGCTGGCAAAACTTTTAAAATGAAAGTTTTTTCTCCACGAGTGGGTGCCAAAGTGCTGTTGAAAGTTGAAAATCAAACAAATGGCGGGATCAATTTTGAAAAGGAAGTTGCCACCACCACAGCAAATACCTGGGAGGAGTTAACGTTCGATTTCAACGCCATCAATACCGGGCTTTCTTATCAAAAAGTGGTATTGATTTTCGACCTCGGAACAATGGGTGATGGCTCAGCAAACTTTACCTGGTTGTTTGATGATATTTCACTTAATTAATCTCAAAAAATTACTCAAAATGACAAACAATATAAAATCAATCACTTTCATTTTTATTTCATTGCTGATGACTTTCAGCAGTTGTAAAAAAGAAGAATATTTATTTGGGGAACTAAAAACACCTGCCGACCTGGTAGTAACAACTACTATTGCAGGTGTAAATACAGCCAATCCAAATGGAGATGGAACGGGTGCAGTTGCCATTACAACCACCGCCAGCAATGCAATCACCTATAAAATAGATTTTGGTGATGGCATTATAAAAATGGTTCCCTCAGGAGTAATCAATTACAGGTATGCCAATCCGGGTACAATGGATTATACAATTACCATTAATGCAATTGGTACCGGCGGAACAACTTCCACCATCAGCAAAAAAATAAAAGTATTTGTAGCTTTTGTGATACCCGCCGACATTGTACAATTCTTAACCAATGGGTCATCACAAATATGGGTAACAGATAAAAATGCCCCGGGCCATGTAGGTGTAGGGCCAGCGGATGCTTTTGCACCAATTTGGTATGGCGCCACACCCAATAGCAGGGATGCCTGTTTATACGATGATGAAATCACTTTTTCAAAAGATGCTAACAACAACGTCTCAATGAAAGTAGATAATAAAGGGCAATCCTCGCTGATAGGTGCTGCAACTGGTTCTTATGGTGTTGGTGGTGGCGATGGCTGTTATGATATTGGCGCAGGCATTGTACAAAAGCTGGTATTTATGAACGCCAGTTCTGCATCTACCCCATCAAACTCTACCAGGATACAATTTGTAGTTCCCGGCAAAGGAATTGTAAATTTTGGAACCGGTGGTAACTCGTACGAAATATTATCAATCTCTGCCACTACAGTACATTTGCGTAACATAGGTATCGATGGCAACTCCTGGTATCAAATTTTAAAAGTTAAATAATCACACACATGAAATATTTCAAAAATTTACTGATACTGGTAGCCACATTTTTTATATTGATAAGTTGTAAAAAAGCCGGTACGGGAAGTAATACCAATAATACACCCCCGGCCAACCTGGTAGTTAATGCCACTGTAAGCACAGATGGCAGCGGCAACGTTTCTTTTACTGCCAGTGCTTCCAATGCTGTTTCTTATGATTTTGAATTTGGAAATGGCGCAGTTAAATCAGCCGCATCCGGCGCTGCAGATTATCAATATACGCTCACAGGCACCAATACTTACACCGTAATTGTAACTGCAAAAAGCAGTGCAGGGTTAACAGTAAAAAAATCAATCCAGGTTACAGTAACTGTAAACGCAACTGGCCAAACGCTTTTTTGGTCAGAAGAATTTAATGTAAATGGTGCACCTGACCCTACTAAATGGGGGTACGATTTAGGTGCCGGCGGATGGGGCAATAACGAGTTAGAATATTACACCGGAAGGCCCGAAAATGCAATTGTAGAAAATGGCATTTTAAAGATAAAAGCCATGAAAGAAACTTACAATGGTAGCAACTACACTTCTGCCCGTATGATTTCAAAAGACAAATTTGAAATCACTTATGGAAAGGTGGAAGTAAGGGCAAAAATCCCTGCTGGTGTAGGTACCTGGCCCGCTATCTGGATGTTGGGCAGTAACATTAGCTCGGTAAACTGGCCCGCCTGTGGCGAAATTGATATCATGGAGCATGTAGGCAAAAGTTTAAATACCATTTACGGTACTTTGCATTATCCCGGCAGGTCGGGTGGAAACGCAGATGGAAATACCAAAGTAATTGCAAATGCAACTACTGAGTTTCATATCTACACTTTAGATTGGACAGCCGCTTCCATCAAAATTTATGCAGACGATATGTTGGTTCATTCAGTTGCCAATTCCGCAGCCATCCCATTCAACCACAATTTCTTTTTAATTTTAAATGTTGCATTGGGAGGCGATTTTGGTGGCCCTTTAGATCCGGCATTTACCAGTGCAACAATGGAAGTAGATTATATCAGGGTGTATAAATAATTAAAGCGGATTATTATTTTATTGAAAAATCATTATTAAATAACCACTTTATATCACGTATATAAATGGCAAAAAAAACCACCAAAAGTTCCGAAGGAATGATTGGTGGTTTTTTCTTTATTGTCCAAACAAAGAAACAGCTATGGGCAACATCGTTGTGTCACTCACTTTTACCGCATACCTATGTGGAGCTTTAATTGTGTGATAGGTAAATCTCATAACTCCTTACCCCTTATTTATAAATTCAGAACTCCATACCCTTTCTTATAAATTAAAGAGTTATTCGAAAATTGAAAGCGCTGCTATATATTCAAAAGTACAAGAGGGCGATGCAACGATGCTTATTCAGGGCTCAGTTGCCCGGACAAAAAATATAAAAATTATGGATGTTAGATTGCGATATGTTAGGAGTTCTGAATCTACCTATTCAGTGGTTACAAAAGGAAAGAATAGAAATTAAACCATCAATGCTGGTCCTCTTCTTTAGCAATAAAAATTGTACTTGCTTCACCGCTAAACGCCACGTCATTTTCTTCCAGTAGTTTTTTTATTTGCAGGTTGATGCTTTGCTTTAATTCATCAAATTCTTCCAGGGAAAAGGGAAGAGTAAAATATTCTATAATGATGGTAACGCCGCTTTTATTTAGCTCTTTTAAATAAACAGAGTAGGATGTAATCTCTTCGCCTTTGCCCGCCAAAGTTTGCTTCAGCGAAGTCAGCAAAATTTCCGTCACCGTCAGCGATGTTTTAACTGAAAGCTCTAGTTTTATTTCTGCCCGGCGTTCGGTTCGCATGCTCCAGTTGTCAACCATGGTATCCACCATTTGTTTGTTGGGCACGGTCACCAAAGTTTTATCACCGGTACGAATGCGTGTGCTCCGCAACCCTATCTTTTCAATTTTGCCAATCACGTTATTTACTTTAACGGTATCGCCTGCAAAAAATGGTTTGTCAAAAAATATGATAAAGGAAGCAATTAAATTTTCGAGGCTTTCTTTTGCCCCCAATGCCAATGCAGCACCCACAATACTTAGCCCCGTAAGTAAATTACCCAGTGGCTGGTTGAAGCATGCTTTTATTATCAGCAACAAACCAATTACACCAATAATCACTTTTAAAAAATCCCTGAAAAAAACTATCAGTTGATTATCTCTTGCATCTGCAGTAAGGTTCGCCTTTTCTTCCAGTACCATGGCGATAAAATCCATCAGGCGCAATACCAGCCAAATGAAAGTAACAATGATAATTGCAGTACCTGCCCTTGAAAGGATATCCGCAGTGGTGTGCCCATACAAAGTGTACATCAGCGCATCCGGAAAATTTAATTTGTCGATGGCAAACACTGCAATGAGTATAACCACAAACCATTCCAGGGGCTCTACCACCAGGTCGATAAAACTGGTCCTGCTCACAGTCTTCCATACCCGCTGCACCAGTCGGTAAAACAAAGCCGCAAGATACCGGGATACATATCTTTTTAATATCAAAGCCAGCAGGATAATCCCTGCAACAATGAGGTAGCTTCTAATTGGATTGTCCCAAAATATTTTATCTAAAAATTCCATTATTAAAACTGAAAGCTGTATTTATTTAATTAAAAATTGTTGCAGGCCATTTGGCTGCAGCAGGTACACTTTATTATTGGCTGCTTTTATCTGCATGGCATTTTTAAAAAAAACAGGCAGAGGATATTCCACTAGTTTTAAAGAGCCAGCCTGGTATTGATAAAGGCTGCTATCATCAAAACCATACAAATTTTTAGCGATCACTTCTGTATTGGTCCAATGCAAAAAAGGTATATTATTTTTTAATGCCCCATAATAATCAAACGTATAAAATCCCCGTAAAGGATCGTATAAATAAAGAAAACCATCCTGGTCAGTGATTTGAACGGGCGATGGAATGGTATCAAAAAGATTGCGGAAATCTACTGTTTCAAGCAGCACGTCGCCATTGTCATCTATTTTTTTTAGTTTACTGTCGCCCTCATCAAATAGCCAGATATTATTGTCGTATGAGGTGGCGATGGCCTTTACTTTAAAAATATTCTTTTTGCCCAGGTTGATGGTGTTGCGCACATTCAGAAACCTGTCTAACACCACAATGGTTGAAAAATTTTTATAGTACAACAACAGTTTTAGTGGGTTAGTAACATCTATTGAAAATAACTTGCCGTACTTACGCACATTGTTAAACACTCCCGCTGAATCTCCGTTTGCATAAATTTTTTTTAACTGGTCGGTACTGTTTACCAGGTAAATATTCTCCAGGTTGTCCACGGCGAAGTATGAAAATTCGCCGGGTATTATTTTATTAAATGTAAAAGATGAATCTTTTTGGGCAATAGCATTTACAGTGGCCACGCAGCACATTCCAACTATCAAAATTATTTTTTTAATGGACATCATTTTTTTTAATTCGGTATCGCTTTTAATATACTGTACCGTGTGTAAAGGAATTACTTATTTGTCAAAATATTTTAACTCAATCTCTACCCCATCAAATACGGCGTAACTGTTGTAATTCATCCACTCCCCCAGGTTGATATAACGGCTTGTGCTATTTAATGCATGATTGATGGGCAGGTGGCGATGGCCGAAAATAAAATAATCAACATGTTCTTTTTGCAGCACTTCTTTCGAATATATAATCAGCCACTCTTTGTCTTCTCCTAAAAAACGCTCGGGTGCCGTACCTGCGGCACTCCTGCTTTTTTGCGAAAAATAATTTGCAACACCCATGCCAATAGCCGGAGGTACAATGCCAAATAGCGATTGGCAAATTTTGTTTCTGAAAATCTTTTTTAAAAACTTGTAGCCACCATCACCCGGCCCAAGACCATCGCCATGGCCAATATAAAATTTTTTGCCATTGAACTCAAAAGTTTTAGGGGTAAAATAAACCGGAATATTTAATTCTTTCTGAAAGTAGTTGCTCATCCACATATCGTGGTTGCCCACAAAAAAATGGATGCGTATGCCGGAGTCTGTTAGCTCGGCCAATTTACCAAACAAGCGCACATAACCTTTGGGCACTACGTTTGAATATTCAAACCAAAAATCAAACATATCCCCTACAATAAATATTTCAGCAGCATCACTTTTAATACTGTCAAGAAAACGAACAATCTTTTTTTCTCTTTGTAAACTGGTGACAGCATCAGGCGCACCAAGGTGAAAATCGGAAAGAAAATATATGTTTTTATTGGCTGGGATAAACATAGAATTTATTGCTGTTCTTTAAATTTTATTGCTGAAAAAAATATTTTGTTGCTGTGGTTTGTGAGTACACCAACATGGAACAATTTAAAAATGAGCAGTTTGAATGAACGCTGCAGTAACAAACCGCTTTATTTTTTTACATAACATAATTAAAGATCCACATTGGTATAACGTACAAGTGTGCGACGCAACGATGTTAGTTTCTTATTTTAAAGCCGGGCTAATAAAAAAATTAATGTAAGTGAAACAGGTTGATTGCAAAAGTTTATACTTCAACTAACCCTCAACCAAAAATAAATAAACTTCTTTGGGCCCATGCACCCCGGTAACGAGTGTTTTTTCAATATCTGCGGTACGGCTGGGGCCGCTTGCAAAGGTTATTAAAGATGGAATGTTGCCAGCATACTTTTCTTTAAGTAATTGTAACGCATCTTTTATATCGTACACCAATTGCTTCGTGTAGGCGACGCAGATATGAACGGGTGCATAAACACTAACAGTGCGTCCGCTCTGCTGTGCAGCACTCATTACAATGGTGCCGGTACGTGCCACCAGGTATTCGCAACCGGTTACCGAAGCATCGCAGCCGGGCAGGTTATTTGTATTGCTAAATTGTTGATCCCATTTTTCTTCAACACAAAAAATCTTTGTCCATTCCTTTGTTTTAATTAACTGTTGTAGCTGATGCTGCATATCTTTTTCATCTACACAAAAAGCAAAACGCCCCTGCAAATTTGTAAACTCCTGGGCAAATATTATTTCAAGTTCATCAAGCGCAGGCTTATACACACTATCGGCACCTTCACTTAAGGGAAAAGGCAAAGGCACCGGATTACTCAGTGCCTGCCTAATTTTTTTTAAAATATTTTCTTTTGCTTTTAAAGCGCCCATTGCCTTTTATATTTTGGGAGGATTTAAAAGCTCTTCCGGCAAGCCATCAGCCGGTTCTTCAGCTACTGCTTTTTCGGGAGATGGGATGTCAATGTCAAGTGCTTTCTTTTCTTCATAAGGCCTTTTGCCAATCAGGCTCTCCACATCACTCTTAAACAATACTTCCTTTTTTAATAATTCTTTTGCCAGCAATTCAACATCTGCTCTTTTCTCTGTTAACAATTTCTTCGTTCTTACATAAGCTTCATCAATAAGTGAGCGTACTTCCTGGTCAATCATTTTGCCGGTTTCTTCGCTATAAGGTTTTGTAAAAACATTTTCCTGGTTAGGATCGTAATAACTGATATTACCTACCTTTTCATTCATGCCATACACAGTGATCATGCTGTAGGCAATCTTGGTAATTTGCTGCAAATCGTTGCTTGCTCCTGTGCTTATTTTCCCAAAGAAAATATCTTCACTTGCCCTTCCTCCGAGGGTCATACAAATCTGGTCCATCAGTTGATCGGTATTATATAAATATTGTTCTTTAGGTGTGTATTGTGCGTAGCCTAGGGCCGCAGTACCCCGTGGCACTACGGTTACTTTTAATAAAGG
>JANMVB010000657.1:0-2338 GCA_031392305.1 Ferruginibacter sp. | reverse complement strand
TTATGAGGCCCCACAAAAAACGGCACAGGGCAAACGCAAGGCATTGTACTATGCTGATTTCTCTGTAAGCAAAGATGTTTTTAAAAACAGGGGCACGTTAAATTTTAATGTGCTCGATGTATTTAATACCCGTAAAATGCGCAGCATCACCAGGGGCGCCAATTTTTTTTCCGAAGGAAATTTTCAGTTTAGGAGGAGGCAAATAAACCTTGCCCTCAGCTACCGCATCCGGCAGGCAAAGCCCGTTGTTAAGCCTAAAAAAGATATGACAGACGAGTAAAAAATTTTGTTTTCAAATACTATCGGCCTAAGAATATTTGATGCGTTTAAATAATTGGTGGTTTCCAAATACATTTTTTTGACCGGGCAAATAAAGCCATGGGCATCATCGTTGCGTCGCCCTCTTGTACTAAATACCAGTGGGCAGCATTAATTGCGTTTTATAATTTCGGCCTCGAGAAAATAGCGTTAAGAAAATTTAAAAACTGGCGTTAAGAAATGAAATAATGTTACTGAAGCCCGGCTTTGTTATTAGCTCGTAGGTCGCACAATTGCCCGGATATGCACAACTGCTGTGACTTAATTTCATTTTAGACAGTTTTTAAATTTTTAGCCTATTTTTTCGCAGCCTTGATTTTTTTTGTTTCTTTTTTTTATCAAGAAAAAAAAGAAAATGATGTCTATAAATTACTGAATTGCATTAGAGAACCCTTATTAAGTGGATAATTGCGAAACAACATCTCCCACATTATAACTAAGCACAATTTTATTTATAGCGGTACACATTTAATTAACAAAGAATACAGCTCCGGCCTCGAATAAAAATAGCTGGAAAATTGCATGGGTGTAATTTCAAAACTCTTATCCTCTCATATAAAGTGAAGGGATATCCGCAAATTGAATGCGCTGCCATATATTCAAATGTACAAGAGGGCCCAATTAAGCCGGGCTGATATTTCGCTCATTACAACGTGAGTAAAGTTCCAAATAGGTATGCGGTACAAGTGAGTGACACAACGATGATGCCCATGGCTTTCTTTGCCCGGACAAAAAATTTAGAAGTATGAATTTTAGATTGCAATAAGTTAGGTGTCCTGAATTTGAACAGTACTTAAAAAAGAATTTTGCTTCAATAGTATTTTTTACAGTAAATTTTCATCTCAATAATATTAAAAGCTTGCTACAAAATTTTATTATGCCAAAGCCATTTGTTATCCTCCAAAAGAACAACAAATTCTTTCTTTTTTTAACTGCTTTAATTGCCCTTGTTTTTTTCAATGGGTGCAGGCAAAAAGCTTCCGACATCAACTTAAAACAAATGGATACTGCCAGGACGGCAATGTTGGCTGCATCTGTTCAATCGCTTGTAAAACCTGTTTTGTCAGATAGCCTAACGCTAAGTCTGTGGGGTGTTGATTCACTGGTAATTTCACCCATTGCTATTGACATTGACGACCTTGGGAATCTATATTATGTTACTACAAACAGGCAGGCTAATTCAGAATTTGATATACGTGGCCATCGGGATTGGGAGATACCTTCCATACAACTTCAAACGGTTGAAGACAAGCGGGCCTTCCTGCACAAAGAGTTATCACCGGAAAACAGCAAAAAAAATGACTGGTTAAAAGATGTAAACGGAGATAGCTCACACGACTGGAGAGATATGACCGTTGATAAAGAAAACATTTACCGGATGAAGGATATCAACGGTGATGGAGTGGCAGACCAAACACAATTAATTGTAGATGATTTTCATGATGAAGTAACAGACGTAGCCGGTGGCCTTTTAATAAATGAGCAAGACTTGTTTGTGGCTGTGGGTCCCGACTTGTGGCGGATGAAAGATAAAGATGGCGATGGTATACAGGATGAAAAAACTTCTATTTCTCATGGATACGGCGTACACATCGGGTTTGGCGGGCATGGCATGTCTGGCGTTGAAATGGGGCCTGATGGAAGGATATATTGGCAGATTGGCGACATAGGTTTTAATGGCACAGACCAAGAAGGAAAAAAATGGGAATACCCCAATAGTGGTGTCATAGCCAGGTCAAACCCAGATGGCAGCAACTTTGAAATTTTTGCCTCCGGCTTGCGCAATACACACGAGTTTGTATTTGATGAATACGCAAACCTGATAAGTGAAGACAATGATGGTGACCATGCAGGTGAAAAAGAAAGGCTAGTTTATATAGTGAATGGTTCTGATGCAGGCTGGAGAAGCAATTGGCAATATGGTAAATACAGGGACCCGGATAATAACACATACAAAGTATGGATGGATGAAAAGATGTGGATGCCCAGGTTTGAAGGACAGGCAGCATACATTACCCCC
>JANMVB010000589.1:0-52345 GCA_031392305.1 Ferruginibacter sp. | reverse complement strand
TGATGAAGCCATGTTTATTGATCATGATTTTTTAAGGGCGCTTGAATATGGCATGCCCCCCACCAGCGGTATTGGTTTTGGCATCGATCGCATTGCCATGTTGCTAACCAATCAGCATTCTATACAGGATGTACTTTTTTTTCCAATGATGCGGCCCGAAAGTTTTGAATAAAAAATAAATATCACAACGCCATTTGTTAAAAAAATATTTATTCTCCGGGCAAAGAAGCTATTGGCAACATCGTTGTGTCACCCACTTGTACCGCATACCTATGTGGATCTTTGCCCACATTATAAATAACCATCCATCAACATGGAAAATACAAACGCTCGTTATTGATAAGCAATTATCATCTCACAAATAATATGGCCACATCAATAAACTATTGCGTTTTCGCCATTGACGATTCACCATTCACCATTGACCATTCACGAACATGAACCTACAACTCAACCAGCCGTTTCCAATTACCTACACCTCCATTAATGAAGCCACAAAGCTATCGGGATTCACAATGGCGTCGGATGTATTAACCTGTTGTTTGCTGCGTACACTTGCTGCATCAAAACCCGGGGGCAAATTTTTAGAGTTGGGAACAGGCACCGGCCTTTCAACATCGTGGATACTAGATGGTATGGATAATAATTCCTCCTTGATTTCAATTGACAATGACACTGCATTTTTAAAAATTGCCTCAACATTTTTAGCAGATGATCTTCGCCTTAGCCTGGTTGAAACAGATGGTGGTACATGGGTAGAAGAAAATGCCACACAAAAGTTTGATTATATTTTCGCAGATACCTGGCATGGAAAATACCTGCTGCTGGATGAAGTGTTAAGCATGTTAAACAAAGGTGGCTTTTATATTATAGATGATATGCTCCCGCAACCCAACTGGCCGGATGGGCACCAGGAAAAAGCAATTCAATTACTTCAATATTTAGAAGCAAGAACTGATTTATTAGTAACCAAACAATATTGGGCCACCGGAATAGTGATTGCTGTAATAAAATAAACAATGCGTTTGCGTAGTTGTTATCACTTCGTGTTAAACAAAATTTTAAATACAACATTAACTACCTGCACTTTTTCAATTGCGCCAAAAAAACTATCTTCAAAAAAAATAAATAAAATTCAATATGCTTTCCTTCGTAAAAAAATCAGGAGTATTTTTTGTTTTTACATTAATTAGTATCTCTCTTCAGGCTCAAAAAACAGCGCTAACCAGCGAACAGTATTTTAAAAACAATTTTAAAGGCATTGTACAACCCTTGCCCGTAGCTACCAAATGGATAGATGATAGCCATTTTATTTTGCTTAAGAATAGTAAGAGATATATTGTTGATTGTAAATCTGGTGTTGAAACAGAAATAGCAGATACCAGTAAATCAGCAGAACCAGCTACACCTGTAGCTTACAATAAAAATGGTGATTTGTATATAAAGTTAAAAGGTGTTGAAGTACAGCTCACTACCGATAAAGAAAAGAAATCGAACCCAACCATAAGCCCTGATGGCAACTATGTTGCATTCACAAAAAAGAATGACCTCTATACCATAAACACCAGCACTAAAAAAGAAACCCGGTTAACAACTGATGGAACCGATCTCATATTGAATGGTTATGCAAGCTGGGTTTATATGGAAGAAATATTGGGCAGGGCCAGCCAATACCGTGCATTTTGGTGGAGCCCCGACAGTAAGAAAATAGCCTTCTTTAGAAGTGATGATACCAAAGTACCGGTGTTTACCATTACCAATGCAAAAGGATTACATGGCGAAGTTGAAAATACCCGTTACCCAAAAGTAGGTGATGCAAACCCCACGGTTAAGGTAGGCATTGTAAACCCTGAAGGTGGAGATATTGTTTGGACAAAGATTGATGAAATGAAAGACCAGTATTTTGGTATGCCCTACTGGAAACCAGTTACCAATACCTTGCTGGTGCAATGGATGCCACGCAGCCAGGATACGTTGAAAATTTTAGAAGTAAACCCATTAACCGGGGAACATAAAGAATATTATACAGAGCACCAGAAAACCTGGATAGAACTGGGAGATGAAGGTAAACGGATTACTTTTTTAAAGAATGGTAAAGGTTTTGTTTTAACGAGTGATGTTACCGGCTGGAAGCATCTATATTATCACTCAATGAATGGTAAACTTATTAACCCCATCACTACAGGAAAATTTACAGTAACAGATGTAGAGTATATCGATGAAAAAAATAACCTGGTATACTTTGTGGCAAGAGGAAGAGAAAATACCGCACGCAAAGATTACTATTCGGTTAGCTTAAATGGTAAAAATTTAAAGCGGTTAACTTTTGGAGACTACAACCATGCAGCCATCAACACATCTCCAGGGGGCAGTTACTTTATTACAACTTACAGCAATTCGGCTACACCGGCTAAAAGTACATTGTTAGATAATAAAGGTAATATCATAAAGGAATTGGGTGATAGCAAAGCTGCTGAATTTAATAACTATGAGCTGGCAAAAACTGAATTGTTGCGCATAAAAAGTGATGATAATTTGTATGACCTGCCCATGAAAGTTACCTGGCCCATTAATATGGACCCTTCTAAAAAATATCCTGTGCTTATTTCAATTTATGGAGGGCCTGATGCCGGTACCTGCTGGGATACCTGGGCATTTACCGGGCAACAGCAATGGTATGCAAAAGAGGGATTAATACAGGTAGTGATGGACCACAGGGCTAGCGGCCATTTTGGTAAAGAAGGCGTAAACTATATGTACCGGGACCTGGGCAATTGGGAATTGGTAGATTACAGTACAATGGTAAAATGGCTGATTGCCAATGGTAATGCAGACCCTTTAAAAATTTGTATTACAGGCTTTAGTTATGGCGGATATATGAGTGCCCTGGCCTTAACCAAGGGGGCTGGACTATTTACACACTCGATGGGCGGTGGACCGGTTACCGACTGGACATTGTATGACTCTCATTACACTGAACGTTTTATGGATTTGCCGAAAGATAATCCGCAGGGATATAAAACCAGTAATGTTTTAAATTATATAGATAATTATAAAGGCATGATGCAGATTGTGCATGGAGAAATAGATGATAATGTTCACATGCAAAATTCTATACAACTCATTAGTAAATTACAGGATGCAAAAAAAGATTTCGAGTTAATGATTTATCCGGGCGGCAGGCATGGATGGGGAGGAAATAAAGGGTTACATTTTCAAAATTTAAAAACTCAATTTATATATAAATACCTGCTGGAAAAACCGGTAAATAAAATGATGCTAAAGTAAAATAGCTTACCTGATATACATAACCGGTAAATTTATTACCCCGTCCCATAATGAAGTACTAATTGTTAATTTAAAACGCAATTAAAGATCCCCATAGGTATAAAGTAAAAGAGGGCGATGCAACAATGTTGCCTGTGGGATTGCAGCCCGGACAAGAAATTTTTTTCTTTTTTATCCCAGCGAAGTTAATTTTAAAACAGGCTGTAGTACTGCAGCCTGCTTTTTTATGATTTAATCCTGCTAAAAAAATCTTCCCTATTCCCTTATAGATTGAATACTACAGTTGACAACTTTGTTATCTTACAAAGTACCAATCTGTTAAAGTGGAACTTTACGTTTGCAAAAAAAGAAAGGGGAAGTGATTACTGTGAATTTTTTTAAACACTTGTTAGGTAACAAATGAAGAGTAGGAAATGATTTTTACAAATGTACTACCCTTGCCCGGAAAAATTTGCACTCATTCAAATTGCTCTATACGAAATTAAAATACTTATGAAATATTTGCGTTGGATAGTGTTTTTATATTTACAGGGTATTGCCTTTTTACCTTTTCACAAATAATTAATCCAAAATTTGCTTTCAAAGACAATGGTAATGGAATGGAAAAGCATAACACTGAAAAGATATTTAATATTTTTCAGCGCCTGCATACCCTTAATGAATATGAAGGATCAGGTATTGGATTATCTCACTGCAAGAAAATTGTGGAGCTGCACCATGGCAGGATTTGGGTAGAGGCAACGCCTGGAGAAGGAAGCACATTTTATTTTACCATACCCAAAAAAATTGCCCATGAAAAAAAATTAAATTGTATAATGATGTTGGACGATGATGAAGCCACCAATTTTTAAGCACTACAATTATTGAGGAATCGGGATGTACCAACCATTTGAAAATAATGAATAATGGCAGGAAGGCAATCGAATATCTTCAAAATAAATCCTATGGTAAAGAAGACTTTATTGTACCCGATATTTTATTTCTTGACATCAATATGCGCTGCATGAATGGATGGGAATTTTTGGAAGCTTACAGACATATAAAAAATTAAAGTCTCAAAAAAATGGTAATTGTCGTGCTTACCACCTCCCTCAATCCAGACGATAAATCCAGAGCTGAAAATATTGCTGAAGTAGCCGGGTTTGAGCAAAAACCATTAACAGGTGAAATGATCTAAAACATAATAGAGAAATATTTCGGTCATTCAATTTTAAAGCCTGCAGTAATTGGTTAACCTCATAATGCTTTTATTTAATTTAGTGTTATAATTTAAATTATGCTTAATAAATTATTAGAGCAGCAGATACAAAATTATTTGGGAGAAACTGACAGCCTTCCGGATGCTTTTAAAACATTTTTCAAAACAATAGGAGAATCCTATGATTTGTATGATAAACAAAAAAATTTACTTGAAAATTCAGTTTCGGACTGTGCAGGTGAATTAAGAAAGCTAAATGAAAAACTACAGCACGAAACCGCCAGGCTTAACAATGCTCACCAGGAATTAAGCAAATTTTTTGATCAGGTTAATGAAGGTTTTTTTACCAGGGATATACTTAAAGATAAATACATCCACATGTCGGTTGGCTGTGAAAAAATTTATGGCTATACGGTAAAAGATTTTTACAGCAACAACCAGCTTTGGTACCAGGTTATTCATCCGGATGATAAAAAAATAATAGATGGGGAAAGTATTAGTTTAAATAATGGGATTCAGATTAATAGTACTTATAGGATTATCCATAAAGGTGGAAGCACCAGGTGGATAGAAGTAAAAGCAATACCTGTATTAAAAAATGGAAATTTAATAAAGGTTGATGGTGTAGTAAATGATATTACTGAAAGAAAGGTAGCAGAAATATTATTGATGGAAAGTGAGGTAAAATACCGGTCCTTTTATGAATTTAATATGGATGGTATTTTACTGAGTGACCCTGGTAATGCCATCCTCGAAGCCAACCCGGCAGCCTGTAAATTATTTAATGCTACCGAACAGGAAATTTGCGCATTAAGCGTTTCTCAAATTCTAAATTTTGGCGGGCCGCAACTGAAGATAATGTTGGAAGAACGCAACCGAACAGGCAAGTTTACCGGCGAGCTAAACATTGTTCTACGGGATGGTACACCAATTTCCATCGATCTTTCTTCGGGCCTTTTTAAAGATGCAAACAATACTGAAAGATCGTTTATTATTGTAAAGAACATTACTGAAAGAAAACGAGCCGAAGCCATGCTGCGGGAGAGTGAAGAAAAGTACCGGATGATTGTTGAAACTGCCCAGGAAGGTATCTGGATGATGGATGAACATTACCACACAATTTTTGTAAATAAAAAAATGTGTGAACTTTCAGGGTATACTGAAGATGAAATGCTTGGCAAACACATTACCTATTTTTTAGAACACGAAGAAAGTAAGTTGGTTGCCCCTTCTATGAAACGATGGCGAATTGGCATATCAGAAAATTTTGACTTACCCATTATTACTAAAAGCGGTAACCACATCTGGACTAATATATCAACCTCTGCAATACTAAATAATGAAGGCAAATTTATTGGTGAACTTGCTATGGTAACTGACATCAATAAACGTAAATTAGATGAGGAACGGATAAAAAAATCAGAGGCGATCCTCGACCTTAAGAATAAAGAATTAAAAAGAAAAAATACTGAGTTGGAGCAGTTCGCCTACGTGGCTTCACATGATCTGCAGGAACCACTTCGAACTTCGGATAGCTTTGTGAAACTACTGCAAAAACTATATGAAGGCAGGCTGGATGAAAGGGCTGACAAATATTTAAATTTTATTGTTGATTCTTCTCAAAGGATGCAAACCCTTGTAAAGGACCTGCTTGATTATTCAAGGATTGGTGCCATGCATGAGCTGGCACAGGTAGATTGTAATAAAATAATGAAAGATGTTATAGCTGATCTTGATAAGGCTATTACTGAATCCACTGCAATAATCATTGTACATGACCTTCCTGTAATAAGTGGCTATTCAACAGAGATCAAACAATTATTTCAGAACCTTTTGATCAATGCTATTAAATTCAGAAAACAAGGGGCCGTTCCCCAAATAGAAGTGATGGCCAAACTAACGAATGAAAACTGGATTTTTTCCATCTCCGACAATGGAATTGGAATTGAAAAATCTTACAACGAAAGAATTTTTATAATTTTTCAAAGGCTTCACAATAGAAGTGAATACCAGGGTTCCGGCATTGGGCTATCACACTGTAAAAAAATAGTTGAATTACACCATGGCAAAATTTGGGTAGATTCTCTTGTCGGTATAGGGAGCACATTTTACTTCTCTATTCCCGTATTTAACCCGCTGAAGAAGATAATTTATCAGTCAGAATAGGTATTTCTACGATAGCTATTCACGTACTTTATTTGTAATCGTTCTGTAATTTTTACTAACTGCCAGTAAATACCACAATGCATAATTAGGGCGTATTTGCGCTTGCCCGGTAATTGATTCCGCTGCATCTTTGTATCAGAAATCGAATGAAAAGATATCGTCAGTCAGTTTCTAAAAATGTTTTCAAATCCATCCAATTCCTACAAACGACCAAACCCAATATCCCGGATCTATGCCCTTAAAAGCGATGATGATTCAAAAACCAACAAACTAACACAAGGAAAAAATAACCAAAATTTTCCTGGGTAGGCAACCCTAAAATGCTTGATTCAATCCTAACCAGACCCGACGCAAGTTGGCTCAAAAATTTTACTTCCACAGGCTATGAAAAACCATCGGCTGTGGAAGTTTTGCTTTTTATCACCTACTGTTAGTTTCTATAACCCGTTACAATTGCCCACAACTTTTTTCACCAGATTACCTGACTTCACTTTGGTAATGAACGTTTACAGAATATTATTTTTTTGTCCGGGCATTGTATCAATGGTCAATACCGTTGCGTCGAACTCTTGTACTAAATACCACCTGGCAACTTTACCTGCATAATTTTTAGCCTGATATTACCCGTGTATAATTTACTGGAATTTGTTACTAAGCTAACAAGGAATTAATCAACCTTCTTTATTTGTATGATCACAGTATAAAATAAAAAATCTTAAGAAATAATTTAAAACGTAATTAAAGTTGCCCATTGATAAAATGTACAAGAGGGCGACGCAACGATGATCCTCATTGCATCTTAGCCAGGACAAAAAAAATTTCTCTCTTTTTTATCACTTTTGCAGCTTATAAAATCGTACATATACTATAATCCGCAAGTATAATTTCAAAAAACTTTGCGCATGATTACTTCCGTAACCGTATTAACGACATCACTTAAATAGGGCATTAATGCGCTTGTTGACAATCAGTTTCTGTTGCATCTTTGTATCAGCAATAAAGAAAAACATTCCTATCCAATACCCTACAGAAGACTAAGAAAACCAATATCCGGTCTATGCCTTTAAAGCGATGATGACCAAAAACCAATTACCCAATATCCTTGCCTATGCCGTAACAAGCGATGATGGCGAAAAAACCAACAACACTGAAGCCAGGAATTAATTATTTTTTCCCGGAGAGGCAACACCTCACACCTTAAATCCCTTAGAACCATTTAACCGGTTCGAAAATGCTACTTCCACAAACTATGAAAAACCAATAGTTGTGGAAGTTCTTTTTTTTACACTTGCCATCTATTAAACGCTTACCAAATAATATTTTTTTATACGCCCAAAGCATTATTTTTAAATTTTATTATTTAAAAATAACTGCAATGAAATTTATTCCATTCCTCACTCTCCTGCTGGCAGCACAGTTAACATCAATTAGCCAGGTAGCAAAGCGCCCATTAAAGCCATCCGATGTGTACCTGCTTAAAAGTATTGGAGATCCTCAGCTATCACCCGATGGTAAATGGGTAGCCTATACCGTAAGTACGGTTGATACGGCAAAGGATAAACGCAACAGCGATATCTGGATGGTAAGCTGGGATGGTTCACAATCGGTACAGTTAACGAATAGTGAGGATGGTGAATCCTACCCTTCATGGAGCCCCGATGGAAAATACCTTTCATTTGTATCTGCAAGAAACGGTGAAAAAGTTGCCCAGCTATGGTTGCTGGATACAAGAGGTGGCGAAGCAATAAAACTCACCAGCCTTAAAGGCGACCTGGATGAATATGCCTGGAGCCCTGACGGTAAAAAAATTGCGATGAGCATCCGTGACCAGGATTTTTCTGACACCTCCAAATCAAAAACGAGGAAGCCGTTTGTTATGGACCGTTACCATTTTAAGCAAGACGGGGATGGATGGATTGAAGGTCGTTTTACGCACCTCTATATTTTTGATATTGCTACAAAAAAAACAGACACACTTACCACCGGAAATTTTGACGAAACCTCTCCCCAATGGAGCCCCGATGGAAAGCAACTTGCCTTTGTAAGTAACAGAACTGCCGAGCCGGATAAAAACTCCAATGAAGATATTTGGGTAATGGATGCAGTTAAAAATGCAACCATGAAAAAACTTACTGACTGGCCCGGCGCAGACCGCCGGCCACGCTGGAGCCCCGATGGCAATACCATTGCTTACACCAGCTCATCAAGCGATTTGAATTTTACCATGTACGGGCAAAATAAAATTTCATTGGTGCCCGCTGCAGGCGGGGCTGTCCGCACCATTGAAAATTCAACTGACCGGCCGTTGAATGATCTGCACTGGTCTGCCGATGGCCAGTTTATTAATTGCTTAATTACCGACGACCGTCGCCAATCCATCATCAAAATAAATATTGCAACAGGCACTTTATCAACCATTGCAGCAGGAGATAAAAGTTTTTCGAACATTGAGTACAGTACCAAGGCCAACGCCCTGGTAACAATAATGAGTGAGCCACAGTTGCCGCCTGAATTGTATGCAGTAGAAAATAATATTGTGCGAAGGCTTACCCATGTGCAGGATTCTTTTGTAAATAAAATTCAGTTTGCAACGGTTGAAGGATTTACCTCAACCAGTAAAGACGGAACAAAGGTTTCCAATATTTTATACAGGCCGGCAGCAAGTGTACCAACACAAAAATTGCCGTTAATACTTTTTATACATGGTGGCCCGGTAGGCCAGGATGATTACGGTTTTGATATGAGCAGTCAAATGCTTGCCGCAGGTGGCTATGCTGTAGCCAATGTAAATTACCGTGGCAGCAGTGGCCGCGGTGTAGCTTTTACCAAAGCCATTTATGCTGACTGGGGCAATAAAGAAGTAATGGATATTTTAGGTGCCGCCGATTACCTGGTAGCAAAAGGGATAGCCGATGAAAAAAATATGGGTATTGGCGGATGGAGTTATGGGGGCATATTAACCAACTATACCATTGCTACCGATACCAGGTTTAAGGCTGCAGCAAGTGGTGCCGGCAGTTCATTGCAATTTAGTATGTATGGGGTAGATCAGTATGTAACACAATACGAAACTGAGTTAGGTGCCCCATGGAAAAATCCAAAAAAATGGATAGAACTTTCTTACCCGTTTTTTAAGGCCGATAAGATAAAAACGCCTACGCTATTTATGGCAAGCGAAAAAGATTTTAATGTACCCACGGCAGGTTCGGAGCAAATGTACCAGGCCCTCAGATCGTTAGGTATTCCTACACAATTAATTATTTACCCGGGCCAATTCCATGGCATTACAAAACCTTCGTACCAGGTTGATCGTTTTGACAGGTACCTGAAATGGTTTGATAAATATTTGAAATAAAGTAGCAAAATAAATATTGGGCGAAGACAAAGAATTTATTTTTCAATACATGTTTTTGTCCAGACGATATTTCAATGTGCAACATCGTTGCATCGCCCTCTTGTACGTCATACCAATGTGGAGCTTTACCTGGGTTGTACAAAATAGTTTATGTGAAACTTTGCAAAACCAATGATTAAAAAAAGATATAATAGCAGAAATTTTTTATGCAATTTATAATTTTTTGTATGTCACGTAGGTAAAGATCCACATTGGTATGACGTACAAGGGAGTGACACAACGATGTCGGTCAATGCTTCACAGCCGGAGCAATAAAAAAATATAATTGTATAAGATTTAGTCATAAAGCGGTCATCAATTATTATTTACATCTTCCACCATCTTCACTACCGCTTCTGCACAGCCGAAAGCCAGCGTAAACCCACTGCCACCATGCCCGTAATTATGAATGATATTTTTACCGGGTTCTATCTCCACCCTTACATCGGATCGGTAAGGCCGTAGCCCGGCCCAACTACCAATTACCTGCTGCTTCGCTAAATCAGGATACACTTTATACGCATTATTTAATAACCGTTCAATTGTAGATGGCTCAGTAATTTCAGCCTCTTCGTTTTCTTCGTATGTGCCCCCAATAATGATTGCATCCTTTCGGGGTACAATGTATAAAGGCATTTCATTATCAAGATAAATTGGGAGTGATGGGCCGGGTGCCAGCAAGCCTACCTGCCCCCTCACCGGGATAATGGAATGATCATTACAAAGTTGTCTTGCGCCCAATGCACTACAGTTAATCACCACTTCAAACTGATCAGTCAACTCATTAAAATCATCAATTTTCTTTTGAATAATTTTTACACCTTTCTGTACCAGTTGCTGCTGCAGCCAGGGCAAAAATATTTGCGTTTCTATCAATGGTACATTGATGTCATACACTTTTTCTAAGGTGGGGTCTGTTGCATCTTTATCCATTACTTTATACGAACCGGCCGGCATAAATTCTTTCCATATTGGTTCTTCTTCTACCATGCCTTTTCTTAAAACTTTTAATAACCGGCACATGCTGATGCCGGTATCATTATTTTTAGTAAATGCCTGGTAATACCGGTAACTTGTATTGCACCATTCAATACCTCTTTTATCATTACGTATATGATAGGGAAACCAAAATGCTGCTGCTTTGTTTGAGGTAATATCCGGAGAAAAAGCAGCGGCATAAATAGTGATATGGTAACTTCTATCCGCCAGCAAATATGCTGTTGACATACCACTTATGCCTGCCCCGATAATTGCAATGTTTTTGCTCATAAAAAAAGTGTATCATATAAAATTATACATTTTAGATGATACACTTTTGGGGGTATTTAAACTAAGTCGTCGGTGAGGATAAAGACCACGGCTTGAAAAAATTTGGAAGGATGTTGCTGATAAAATTGCCTGGTTTAATGCAACCCTACAAAATAAGCAAGTACCAACGCCGGAAATTATGTGCTATTTATTAGTGTCTCTTTTTAAAACAACTTCCACTTTTTTTGTTCCAACTTTTACACCATTTTTATCCAAGATAATTGTGGTGGATTTTGCAGGCGGGTCTTTAACAATAACGGTGGGTGCAGGTTGTACAACAATGATTTCTTTTTTCGTTTCTACCGGGGCAGGTTGAGCAACTTCAGTTGTTTTTGTGCTATCGCTGCATGCCGCAAAAAACAGAAAACTTGAAAATGAAATGATCCCAATAACTTTTTTCATAAAATGGTTTTAGTGTAAACAATGAGGTGATGCATTTGAACAATAATTAAATAATGTTCTTCAGCCGTTACCATTGAGACAAATACAGTGCCGCCAATATTGAAACAGGTATAATATTCGCTGATCAATAAATAAAACTACCGGGTATTTTATATCCTGTGAGAAATTATTTTGAAAAAATAAAATGCGTATAACGAATGAAAGCAGACCAAAGAAAAAATATGCCGAAGGAAATCTTTGAAATGCTTCCACAGGCAATTGCTTCTTTTAAAAGAAATATTATTGAACCGATATTTGGAGATAACTGGAATGAGAAATATGCAGATGAAAGGCCTCCGCTGCGGTCAGAATTATTTACTGAAGAACAACTGGAACACCATGCCAGAGGGCTTGCGGCTAAACATATACTTATTTCCGAACATCCTTCAGAGCAACTGTTAAAGCGGCTGGCAGAGAACGAAAAAATATTGCTGGAAGTACACGCTTTACTTACGGATGCTGTAAAAGAAAATAACAGAATAGCTCCTGCCGGCGAATGGTTGCTCGATAATTTTTACCTGATAGAAGAACAGATATATACCGGTAAAAAACACTTGCCCAAAGGATACAGTAAAGGGTTGCCCCAACTGGCAAAAGGAAAATCAGCAGGATTGCCCCGAGTATATGACCTTGCTGTGGAAATTATTTCCCATAGTGATGGCCACGTTGATTTAAACAGCCTGGTAAGTTTTGTGAATGCTTACCAATCGGAAACATTTTTAAAATTGGGAGAGTTGTGGGCCATACCCATTATGTTGCGATTGGCTTTAATAGAAAATTTAAGAAGGCTGTCCATCCAGATAGCAATTGATATTAATAATAAATTGCTGGCTGGCCAATGGGCTGATAAAATGTTGGAGGCGGTAGAAAAAGACCCAAAAAATTTAGTGCTTATAATAGCTGATATGGCAAGGTCTGACCCACCTATGGAAAGTTCTTTTGTAGCAGAATTAACGCGGAGGCTACAGGAAAAAGGAAGTTCTGTTACACTGCCTTTAAATTGGATTGAACAAAGGTTGACTGAAAACGGATCCACGAGCAGTGAACTAATACAACAGGAAAATCAAAAACAGGCTGCTGACCAGGTTTCTATAAGTAACAGTATTAGTAGCCTTCGCTTTTTAAGCACCACCGACTGGCGGGATTTTGTAGAAAATACGAGTATTGTAGAACGTACCCTTAGTGAAGATATTGATGGTATTTATGGAAAAATGGATTTTCATACAAGGGATAATTATCGTCATTCAGTTGAAAAAATTGCAAAAAACAGCGACTATTCTGAACAGGAAGTTGCATCAATGGCAATCAGGTTTGCTAAAGAAAGCAATGATAGAGGGGAAGATAAAAGATTTTGCCATGTGGGCTATTACCTAACCTGTAACGGGCTAAAGCAAGTACAAAAAGAATCAAAAGTGAGGGTATCGAAATTTGAGTACTGCCGTAATGTAGTAAACAGGTTTCCACTTTTTTTTTACCTGGGTGGCATATTGATTTTAACAGCACTATTTAGCTGGGCACTTTTTGCAAGGGCCTATAATGATGGGCTTGAAGGCTACCTGCTGGTTTTACTTGTTTTATTTATCATATTGGCCAATAGCCGCCTGGCTATATCATTGATTAACTGGATTAGTACCTTACTTGCCAGGCCGCACCTGCTGCCCCGGATGAATTTTTCGAAAGGTATATCAGCGCCATATCGCTCGATGGTAGTAATACCAACTATGCTGAATAGTGCTGCCGGAATTGATGACCTGGTTGAAGGCCTTGAAGTGCGCTTTTTGGCAAACAGGGATGTGAATTTATATTACGCCTTATTAACTGATTTTAAGGATGCTGAAAATGAGATGATGCCTGAAGATGAACAACTTTTGAAGACAGCAAAGAAAAAAATAATTGAATTAAATAAAAAATATGACAGGCAAATAAATGACACATTCTTTTTATTTCACCGCCCACGCAAATGGAATGCAAAAGATAAAGTATGGATGGGATATGAGCGTAAAAGGGGCAAGCTGGTTGAGTTTAATGCACTTGTAAGAGGAAAAGGTAAAGAATTTTTTTCGCTGATTATAGGTGAAGAAACAATATACACCGGGATAAAGTATGTTATTACGCTGGATACTGATACCCAGCTTCCCCGGGATACTGCCTGGCAAATGATTGGGACACTTGCCCATCCTTTAAATACTGCTTTGTACAGCAAACAAAAAGGAAGGGTAATTGAAGGGTATTCAATACTTCAACCCAGGGTTTCTAACAGTCTGCCGCCAAGTAATAGTTCTTTATACTCACGCATACATGGAAACGAACCGGGAACCGATCCATACACAAGGGCAACATCCGACGTGTACCAGGACCTGTTTAAGGAAGGCTCCTTTATTGGTAAGGGTATTTATGATATTGACAATTTTGAACTTGCGTTGGAAAACAGGTTTCCGTCAAACCGTATTTTAAGTCATGATTTGCTTGAAGGATGTTATGCACGGGCAGGTTTAATTTCAGATGTACAGTTGTATGAGGAATATCCTTCGGGATACCTTACTGATATGAAGCGGCGTCACAGGTGGATAAGGGGAGACTGGCAAATAGCAAGCTGGATATTTCCTTTTGTACCGGCAGCTAAAAAAGGGTTAAGTAAAAATCCAATTTCTTTTTTCAGCAAATGGAAGATATTTGATAATGTAAGGCGTAGCCTGGTACCTATCTCCCTGGTACTGTTGTTTATGTATGGTTGGATCCTTTCGCCTGTGCCCTGGTTCTGGACACTTGCAGTTACTATTATTATCATCATGCCATCCGTAGTAAATTTTTTGTGGGAGTTGTGCTGGAAACCATCTGATGAAACCTTTTTGCAGCATTTCAATTTTTCATTAAAATCTGCTACCAATCATTTTATACAACACCTGCTTGATCTTACCTGCCTCCCTTATGAAGCTTATTCAAATACTGATGCCATTTTGAGGACTAACTGGCGCATTATTATTTCACATAAGAAGTTGCTTCAATGGAGTCCATATAGCCATCACCACAAAGGTGATGAGAACATAGTCCGGTCTTTTTCAACAATGTGGTTCTCTCCTTTCTTCTCACTTGTTTTATTTGTTTACCTAAGCCTTTATGAGCCGATAAGTTTACTGATAGCACTTCCAATATTAATACTTTGGGCTGTTGCACCCGTGCTGGTTTGGTGGGCCAGTTATTCATACACCAGCAAAAAAGTGCAGCTTTCTTCAAAAGAAACACAATATCTGCGTAAACTGACTAGAAAAATATGGGCTTTCTTTGAGAATTTCGTTGGGGAAGAAGACAACTGGCTCCCTCCAGATAATTTCCAGGAAGATCCGGTGGAGAGAATTGCACACCGCACTTCTCCAACCAATATCGGTCTGTCTTTATTAGCAAACATTTCGGCATTTGAATTTGGATATATTGGCGCAAGGCAAATGATTGGCCGCTGTAGTAATACCATTCATACGATGCTAAGAATGGAACGGTACAGGGGCCATTTATATAATTGGTATGATACCATTACGCTTACACCATTAATGCCGAGGTATATTTCAACTGTTGACAGTGGTAATATGGCAGGCCATCTTATTACATTAAAGCAGGGGCTTTTGGCAATGCCCGACAAAAAAATTATTAGTACTACTGTATTTCAGGGCTTGCTCGATAGTTTGGGTGTATTGATGGAACATACAGGTTTAACAGAAGCACTTGAAAATTTTGAACAGCAACTTTCTACAATTAAAGAAGAGGAGGATTACAGCCTTGAGTCAACCAAAAATCACCTGGATTTATTGGAAGCTGCATTCATACAAATTCACACTACAATTAGCCAGGGTAGCATTACTGAAAGTATTTGGTGGTCGCAAAAATTATTGGTGCAGATAAAAATGTTTAAAAATGAATTGCTTTCGATGGTGCCCTGGATAATCCTGCCGCCTGCACCTGCAAAATTTGAACACCTGGTACCCATGCTTCCACTGGTTCCCAGCACCAGGCAGCTTTCTAGGATTGAAGAAAGCCTGCTCCATAGTATTATCAGTTGTTATTCAAAAGAAAATAGCAATGAAGAAAATGACTGGCTCAATAATTTCAGGGAGTTAATTACAGAATCAGCAAGAAGGGCAAAGGAGCTGGTACTTACCGTTGAACAACTTGCCATTAAATGTACCGAACTCTCTAATCTTGAATATGATTTCCTGTACGATAAGCAACAGCATTTGCTTGCCATTGGATACAATGTAGAAGAACAAAGAAGGGATAATAGTTATTACGACCTGCTGGCATCTGAAGCAAGGCTTACAACTTTTGTGGCCATTGCTCAGGGTAAACTTCCGCAGGAAAGCTGGTTTGCATTGGGCAGGCAACTGACTAACCAGGGCAACACACCCATCCTTTTATCATGGAGTGGATCAATGTTTGAATACCTGATGCCTTTGCTGGTAATGCCTAACTACAATAATACGCTACTCGATCAAACGTATAGTGCTATTATACAAAAGCAAATAGATTATGCTAAAAAAAGAGGTGTACCCTGGGGCATTTCAGAATCAGGTTACAATATGGTTGATACGCACCTCAATTACCAGTACCGTGCATTTGGTGTGCCAGGCCTGGGATTTAAAAGGGGGCTAAGCGAAGACATTGTTATTTCTCCCTACTCCACCATCATGGCACTAATGGTGGCCCCCGACCAGGCTTACGAAAACCTGCAGGTTTTAAAAGAAAGCGGCTTTGAAAGCAAATATGGTTTTTATGAAGCAGTTGATTATACGCCATCCCGCCTGGTTAGAAAACAATCTTTTGCAGTTATTAAATCTTTTATGGTTCATCACCAGGGTATGAGTTTTTTATCTCTTGCCTACCTCTTGCTTGATCAGCCAATGCAAAAGCTTTTTGAAGCAGATGTTCACATAAAATCCACGCTGCTATTACTACAGGAGAAAGTACCAAGAGTGGCTACTTTCTATTCGCCGAGTGTGCATGCTGAAGACATTAGTACTGCGCCTTACACAGACAATTCAATGAGGGTAATAAACACCCCTAATACAGTAATCCCCGAGGTTGAATTGCTTTCAAATGGAAAATACCATGTGATGGTCACCAACTCTGGGGGAGGATACAGCCGCTGGAAAAACATGGCAGTAACACGGTGGCGGGAAGATGCAACTACCGATAGTATGGGTAGTTACTGTTATATACGTGATCTTGAAAACAACGCTATCTGGTCAACTGCTTACCATCCAACTTTGCAGCAGGGAGAAAATTATGAAGCAGTTTTTTCCCAGGGTCGTGCAGAATTCCGGCGCCGTGATTTATCACTTGATACGCATACAGAAATAGTCGTGTCTCCTGAAGATGATATTGAATTAAGAAGGATACATATTACTAACCGGTCACGAAAAAAGAGAACAATTGAAATTACCAGTTATGCGGAAGTAGTGATGGCACCTTCCCTGTCAGATGAAATGCATCCGGCATTCAGTAACCTTTTTGTACAAACAGAAATCAACCAGCAGCGACATGCAATTTTATGCACCAGAAGGCCACGTTCTGCTGATGAGCGTATGCCATGGATGTTTCATTTGATGAAAGTACATGATGCGGTGATAAAAAACATCTCTTACGAAACAAGCCGGGTTAATTTTATTGGCCGGGGTTATACCCTGCAGCGTCCAAAGGCATTATCACAAGAAGTATCACTTTCCGGAACTGCAGGTTCTGTGCTTGATCCGGTGGTAGCTATACAATACCGCATTGTAATGGACCCCGGAGAAACCGCCACCATTGATATCATTACCGGCATTGCTGAAACTAAAGAAATATGCAACAGCCTGGTAGAAAAATACCAGGACCGCCAACTCACCAAACGTGTGCTGGAACTGGCCTGGACACATAGCCTGCTCATACTCCGGCAGATTAATGCAACCGAGGCAGATGCTCAATTATATGCCAGGCTTTCTTCTTCAGTTATATTTACCAACTCATCGCTAAGGGCCGATCCGTCGGTTATTATAAAAAACCGCAGGGGACAGTCAGGCTTATGGGGTTATTCTATCTCCGGCGATTTGCCCATAGTATTGCTGTTAATAGAAGATGCTGCCAATATTGAACTTGTAAAGCAAATGGTACAGGCTCATTACTATTGGCGCCTAAAAGGCATTTCTATCGACTTGGTAATATGGAACGAAGACAGGGGTGGGTACAGGGCAGATTTAAACAACCAGATACTTGGATTAATTACACCAGCCATGTCGGATGTAAGGGATCAACCGGGTGGTATTTTTATTCGTTCTGGTGACCAGATTTCTCCCGAGGACAGGATACTTTTTCAAACAGTAGCGCACATTATACTTTCAGATAAAATGGGCTCGCTCGAAGAACAAATCAGCCGCCGGAGTAAATTAAAATCAACCATACCATACTTTAATCCTACAAAATTCCATTCATCTGTACACACTGAAGTAACCCCCCGAACCGATCTTGTTTTCTTTAATGGATATGGCGGCTTTACACCCGATGGAAAAGAATATGTTATCACAACTACACCCGGTAAAGCAACACCAGCGCCGTGGATCAATGTATTGGCCAATCCAAATTTTGGCAGCATTATTTCAGAATGCGGGCAATCATATAGCTGGATAGAAAATGCGCATGAGTTTAGGCTTACCCCCTGGAATAATGATCCTATCAATGATTTAAAAGGAGAAGCTTTTTACCTGCGGGATGAGGAAAGTGGCAGGTTCTGGTCACCGGCGCCATTACCCAGCCGGGGCAAATCCCCATATATTACCAGACATGGATTTGGGTACAGCATATTTGAACATAGTGAAGATGGTATCAACTCAACAATGACTGTATTTGCAGATACTGAATCACCTATTAAATTCATCGTATTAAAAATCAGGAATAATTCCGGCAGGCAGCGGCGAATTTCTGCTACCGGATATGTTGAATGGGTATTGGGCGACCTGGGTTACCGTTCGCAAAAACATATTGTAACAGATTTAGACATCCGCAGCGGGGCGATGTTAGCTACCAATCCTTACAATACTGAATTCTACGGAAGAGTGGCATTCTTTGATGTGGATGATGTTACAAAAACATACACCTGCGACAGGGCTGAATTTATTGGGCGAAACGGCACAATGAGCAATCCCGAAGCAATGAATAAAGCAAGGCTTTCAGGAAAAATAGGTGCCGCATTAGATCCATGCACAGTTTTACAGGTAGCATTTGACCTCACAGATGAGGAAGAACATGAGGTAGTTTTTCGCATGGGTGCCGGAAAAAATATGCAGGAAGCGCAAAATGTTATCCAAAAATTTGAAGGAAATGTGGCTGCACAAAATGCATTAAAAAGAGTACACCAGTTTTGGGGTGAGGTAATGTCAACCGTGCAAATAGAAACGCCGGACCAGTCAATAAATATCCTTGCCAATGGTTGGCTAACCTATCAAACAATTGCCTGCAGAATTTGGGCCCGTAGTGGTTTTTACCAGTCAGGTGGTGCATTTGGTTTCAGGGATCAGTTGCAGGATGTTTTATCCCTGCTGCATACCCGGCCGCAAATGGTAAGGGAGCAAATTTTACTATGTGCCTCCAGGCAATTTAAAGAAGGTGATGTACAACATTGGTGGCATCCACCACTTGGCAGAGGTGTACGCACTACCTGTTCTGATGATTATCTGTGGCTTCCTTTTGTAACCAGCAGGTATGTATTGTCAACCAGTGATACGGCTATTTTGGATGAGCCTGTATATTTTATCGAAGGGAGGCTTTTAAATATTGCTGAAGAATCATTTTATGATTTACCCACTCAATCTGATAGCAGGGCCAGCTTATACGAACACTGTGTTATAGCCATTGAAAATGCGTTAAAATTTGGGGTACATGGCTTACCGTTTATAGGCTCCGGAGACTGGAACGATGGCATGGATAAAGTAGGCCAGCATGGTAAAGGAGAAAGCGTATGGCTTGCATTTTTTTTATACGATGTGCTGAGCAGGTTTGTTAAGGTTGCAGATGTAAAAAGAGATAGCGCATTTGTAAAAAAATGTACCGATGCCGCAGCGGCATTAAGAAATAATATTGAAAAAAATGCATGGGATGGAGAGTGGTACCGGCGTGCATATTTTGATGATGGCACACCACTGGGCTCAGCACAAAACGAAGAATGTAAAATAGATTCTATCGCACAAAGCTGGTCGGTATTATCAAAAGCTGGTGAAGTAAGCCGTACACATACTGCCATGGAATCGGCCAATAAATTCCTTGTACGCAAAGAAGATAAAATTATTCAGCTTTTTGATCCGCCTTTCGATAAATCAACACTGAACCCCGGGTATATAAAAGGCTATGTGCCCGGTGTACGGGAGAATGGTGGCCAATATACCCATGCAGCCGTATGGCTGGTGATGGCGTTTGCCGCAATGGGTAACAGGGAAAAAACATGGGAGCTTTTGCAAATGATTAATCCCGTAAATCATGGAAAAGATGCTGAAACTGTGGAAGAATATAAAGTAGAGCCGTATGTGATTGCAGCAGATGTATATGGCGAAGCATTAAATAAAGGCAGGGGTGGCTGGACATGGTACACAGGTTCTGCCGGCTGGATGTACCAGTTGCTGATGGAATCATTTATCGGGTTAAAAAAGGAAGGCGACACTTTGCATTTTAAACCTTGTTTGCCGGCACAATGGACAATGGTTAAAATTACGTACCGGTTTAAAGAGACCACTTACAATATCCAATTGGTTCAGGAAGGTTCAGCCAGGGGTATTACTAAAATTTCAGTAGATGGAAATATGCAAAACAACGACGTATTAGAAATGATAAATGATGGTGCAGTACATGAGGTAAAAGTGAATGCATTCATTAATGTACCGGTTGCGCCACTTGTGCAATAAGCGATAAATATTTACCCTGCAGTTCAGCTTTAAAAGGCGGGGGTAGATATTTGTTTCTGTTCTTAAACTCAATCAATTTTTTCTTAATTAACCGATTTGTATATTACTGAAACTATAAAATAAACTGCTGTAGAAATACAGTTTTTGTCCAGGCGATATTTCTATGGGCAACATCGTTGCATCGCCCTCTTGTACTGAATACCTCTGTGGATCTTTAATTGTGTTATATGCTTACACTGGTATGATGCATGGTCACGAAGTTATTTTGTGGGTAAAGCTTAATTGAAATACAATTGCTTAATGGCTACCGGATAGCAGCGAAAAGCCCGGTGAGGATTTTCTGCGTGGGCCCGTGCCGTACTTGCAGCGAATAGCCGGAACTGTGGTTGCATTTATTTCAAATGCCCACTGCCCCTTCTAAACAGTTCCTAAATATTTAGCGAAAAAATCAAGCGTACGTTGCCAGGCTAATTTTGCTGCCGCTTCGTTATAACGGGTGGGGGCAGTATCGTTGTGGAAGGCATGATTTACTCCCTCGTACACATATAACTCATACGTTTTGCCCGCGCTTTTTAATGCGGCTTCATAAGCGGCAATGCCTGCATTGACGCGTTCATCCAAGCCACCATAATGCAACTGAACGGCCGCTTTAATTTTGGGTACATCTGCGGCATCTGGCTGCGATCCGTAAAATGCAACAGCGGCCTTTAGTGTAGGAACATTTACTGCAAGCTTATTTGCCATTGCACCGCCCCAACAAAAACCTACACAACCTATATTTCCATTGCTGTCTTTTCGTGATGGCAGGTAGTCAAACACTTTTATAAAATTCTGCTGGCTTTCTTCCGGCTTTAATTGCTGAAACAATTTACGGGCCTCATCTTCATTTGCGGGGGTGCCACCCAATGGCGACAAAGCATTTGGTGCAATGGCTAGGTACCCGGCCTTGGCAGCCCGGTTTGCCACATCCTCTATATGTGCATTGAGGCCACGGTTTTCGTGTATCACAATTACGGTTGGGTATTTACCTTCCTTTTTTGGACGGGCCACATAGGCCTGCATATCACCGTTAACACCGGGGTAAGTAATTTTTTCTGTGAACAGATCCCCTGTATCAACCGTGGCTGCATGGGCACCATTTACTTCAAGCATGGGCAACAATGTCATTGCTGCGGCTGTACTTCCTGCCATTTTTATGAGGCGGCTCATAAACTCCTGGCGGGTTAATGGTTTATGGGTGTATTCGTCGTAAAGGTTGATGATTTTCTGATCCATATTGCAAGATTTTTTTATGTAATTAAAGATACACAGAAGCTACATTTTTAATGCCAATAAAAAAGGATATATAAAATTATTGCTACGCTCATAAAAACTGGTGGTTGAGGAAATGGTACACGGCTGGCAGTTCTTGTTAAAATCTACAACATTGAGCAAAAATTTCATGCAATTAATACAGCCGGAGGTAAATTTGAAGTATTGAAGAAAAGTTTTCTAAAAGTGAAGGGGGTATAATAAAAAAAGCCTTTACAATAAGCAAAGGCTACTTCAACAGGGTACAAATTGTGTTACTAAAAGCATATAATTAGTAACGACGGAAACGCTTATTTTTTTTATAGTACCTGATGGGGTAAAGATCAGGTGTTTGTATAAACTTACTAAAGAGGTTTCTTACAAGTTGAATCAGGGGGTTTGAATTATTCTTTTTATTTAACTCGGACATTTTTAAAGTGTTTTTATATAAATAAGTAACGGTGTGTTTTTAATTATATTGTTTAAAAATAAAGTGCTTTATATTTAAGTTACCTATACCGTGCCAAATTATAAACGAAATAAAAGTTTAAGAAGTTTTTTATAGGTGAAATTTACACTCGGGTTAAAGTTATTTCGCCGTAATAAAGAAAATATATTTTCCGCTTTATTATATATTGTTAACAAATCAAAAAGATTATAGAGAAATCTTACTTTTCAACTTTATAATCTTCTCTTAGAACTGATTGGCTTATCTCCCGCCTGAACTCTATATTAGCCAGCGTGAAATCAATAATAAATGCTGCTTCTTCTTTTCGTAAAAAAGGAATATTTATATTGATACCGGTAGTGCTCAGTTCTATATCCGCCAATTGATGTTTTCTTTTGTAAGGAGAAGTTTTTATAGATACCTGCTGAAGATTTCTAAAATTCACCAGTATATTTTCCCTGCCCCATACCCCTTTTTCTATTTGGATAGCTTCATTGCTGAGCCATACTTTATAGTTTTTCCGGTACAGGTAAGTTGAAATTATAAAATAAAATAACCATAATAATGTAAGTAATGTGTACCACCCGATTGCAAAATAAAGCCCGGTTATAAAAGCTAATGTAATGGGTAAACCAACCAGCAGTATCCCCCTCGCAATGTATTGTTTTTGAATAGTAAGGAAGGGGAAATGTTGTGATGGAAGTACCTGTTGATAATACCCCGTAATTTTTTTTAACTGGCTGAGATTAGTAACAGGTAATTGAATCATCTGATCTTCCTTATTTTCATCTTCGGCGGTGGCGTGTAAGCGTAATATATACATACGCATCAGGCGCCGTACAAAAGTTGACCGCCAGGACAGTAGTTGTATTTTTTTAAAAGGTATTTGCTTTTGCCGGGTTTCCAGTAAACCCCATTTCATTACAAAATGCTTTTGCCCCAGTTGAATGGTAAAGCCATAAAAACGAAGGACAACTTTTATACAGGACAAAATGATTGAAAACAGCAGGCCGAGTATAAATACGAATACTACAGTTTGAGTGGTTGTATTTACTGCTTGTGAATGTTGCTGCATCCAGCCAAAAGAATCAAAGCCCAGATACTCACTTATGTCCTGCATTTTGCCCACTAAAAAGCCAATGATAATGAGAAATGTTTTGAGGTGATTTTCAGAAATGCAAAGTTTTAAAATGTCTTTAGCGGTAAGTTGCATCAATTGCTCAGGCTGGATGTAGTCATCAGTTTTATTAACCTGCTGCTCATTATAAACTATTTCCCGTGTTGTTAATACCTGTTGAAATTGTTTTGCTACTTCAATATCCAGTGCTTCTATTTCCATTTCAGCTTTTTCAGATCCGGCTGTGTCTATAACCAGCCTGCAGGTATTGGTTATTCTATGTAAAAAAGTTTGCTGCGTATGTATAGCCTGAATTTTAGATAGTGGCAATTCAGTTTTCTTTTTAACTATTGCACCACTGTAAATAACCAGTTGCTGATCGGTTATACAAAACCTGTAAAAGAAAAATCTGGCAATATCATTCAGGCGTATAAAAAAATACAGGATGATTGCACCAGATAATCCCCAGAGGAGATGAGAAAGGTTCTTATCGGTAGTGGTGCCCTTATTAAAAATAAACCTGGCTAAAAGCAATACAATTACCGGCCACATATTTTTAAACATCTTTAGTATAGCAATTAGTATCACTACCCTCGATTGCCGTTGTGGTTTACTCCAGTCTGTTTCACTAACCATCATTGCGCTGTTTTGATACAATCCACTCCTTTAGTTGTTCTGCCTGCTCAGCCTTTAAGCCACTCAATGTAATATCAGACTGTTGCCCTGCCGTAAATAATTTTAACGAGGCCAGATCAAATTTTTTTTCCAAAGGGCCGGTTCTTACAACACAATGCTGTATTTTATCTATTGGGATTACCTGCAACTTTTGAAACAACCATCCGCTGCGGCTCATTACATCTTTTTCACGAATGGCATACGCTTTAAAAGCAAACGCTTTATTTGCCAGAAAGAATGTGAGGCTTACCAACAATACAAAAACAATCGCAACGCTCATGATAATCACCGGCGTTTGTATATCCTTTACAAAATAAAAAATGGCTATGGCTGCAATTAAAATGGTCGCATAAAAAATCAACCATTCAGCATAAATAATTTTAAGATAGTTTTTTTCCACAGGCTGGAATACTACATTTTCTGCCTTTGGTAAATCTTCCCAGTGTAATTGCAGGTGCTTAATTTCCATCGGGTAAAATTAGTTAAAATCAACGCTATTTTGTGGAGAGCATAATCTAATAACATTTAAGTTGGTGCATTTCAAATTGTCGCTATTCCAATAAAATAAGTGCCGGTGAGGATACCGGCACGGCTGGCTGCGCTGGCTGGTGTTCCACCAGCCAGCGACAATTTTGAAATGCATGCTTAAAGTTTGTTACAAAAATTTAAGATGGTTAGTTTGTAAATTTGTATCGGTAATTGTATTTATAAAATTCAGCAATGAAAATCAACATTATAAAAGGGGATATTACAACTATTGCTGCGGATGCAATTGTTAACGCAGCCAATACTTCTTTGTTGGGCGGTGGTGGTGTTGATGGTGCGATACACCGAAAAGGTGGTAATGCAATTTTACAGGAATGCATCGCCATCAGAAATAAACAAGGCGGTTGTAAAACAGGCGAAGCAGTAATTACCGGCGCAGGTTACCTGCCTGCTAAATTTGTAATTCATACAGTAGGTCCGGTATGGCAGGGAGGTAATAATGATGAAGCCCAACTGCTGGCAAACTGTTACAAAAATTCATTAAAAATTGCGCATGAAAAACAAATGGATACCATTGCTTTTCCAAATATAAGTACGGGCATTTATGGGTTTCCTAAAGCCCTCGCTGTACAAGTTGCTACCAATGCGGTGAAGGATTTTTTCAATTGTGAACCTTGCGCAGTAATTAAAGAAATTATTTTTGTATGTTTTGATGAAGAAAATTTTCAGTTGTATAATGATAAATTTTTTGAGGGCTCCCAACAGTAAAATACTGTAGGAACAGGCCGCGGCCTGTTCCTACAAAAGGATATTAAGATTACATAAAATTCTGCATTACTACCAGCCAAAGTATTTAAACTAAATTTGCAGGTATTCATTTTTTCTCTCAAAAGATAACCGTACATGAACAGAACATTGGTAATTGGTGATATACATGGCGCATACAAAGCCCTGCAACAAATTATAGAAAGAGCAGGCGTGCAGGATACTGACCAACTCATTTTTTTAGGCGATTTTGTAGATGGCTGGAGCCAGTCTTTTGAAGTTATTGATTACCTCGCAGCCCTGCAGAAAAAGATGAAATGTATTTTTATTAAAGGCAATCACGACTTGTGGTGCCAGCAATGGCTAGAACAAAATATACTGGATGAAACATGGATTTACAATGGTGGTAAAGCTACTTTTAAAAGTTACCAGGATAGGTCGGCAGAAGAAAAACTAAGCCACCTGCAATTTTTTCAACATACTAAAAATTATGTGATTGATGACAATAACCGGCTCTTTATTCATGCAGGATTTTCTTCCTTGCATGGCCCTTACAAAGAGCATTACAGCAGCAATTATAGCTGGGACAGAACCCTTTGGGAAATGGCTTTGTGTATGGATAAAAAATTAAAAAAAGATTCCCTCTCTTACCCAAAGCGGTTAAAATTGTTTAGTGAAATTTATATAGGGCATACCCCCACGTTGCATTACGATTGCTTTGAGCCAATGAATGCGGTAAACGTATGGAACCTTGATACCGGCGCTGCTTTTAACGGAAGGCTTTCTATTTTGGATGTGCATACAAAGCAGTTCTGGCAAAGCGATGTGGTACAAAATTTATATCCGGATGAAATTGGTAGAAACTGGAAGTGAGGTTGGTTAATGGTTGATGGTTCATAGTTCATGGAATGCGACATTCAAGTCAATACGATTCAACCATTTGACATATACTGACGGAGATTACTGGTTAAAAATGATAAAGGGGTAAAATGATAAATAATTTAAAACGCAATTAAAGTTCCCCAATTGGTATGCAGTACAAGAGGGCGATGCAACGATGTTCCTCATTGATTCACTGCCCGGACAAAAAATTTTTTCCTTATTATCCTTTACGCAGTAGAAGCAAACATCCATCTATTTCTTCATTCCTTCCAGTTCTTTCTGCATCCTGAACATTTCATCTCTTAGCCTGGCGGCTTCCATAAAATCCATATCCCTGGCAGCTTTTTCCATTTCTTTTTTTATTTTGCCAATTGCTTTTTCTATTTGAGGAATGGTTTTATATTCCGCCTGGTCTTCTGCAGCTACGGTTACAATATCTTCATCATCACCAATTGAATAAGGGTTGGATGGATCATATCCCTTTACATCTAACACAGAGCCCTGTGCAAAAATTTGTTCCTTGCTTTTAATAATAGTAGTGGGCGTAATGCCATGCTCAATATTGTAGGCTATTTGCTTTTCTCTTCTGCGGCTTGTTTCATCAATTGTTTTTTGCATGCTCTCTGTCATCTTATCTGCATAAAATATTACCAGCCCATCTACATTGCGGGCAGCCCTGCCCGCTGTTTGTGTAAGGCTTCTTTCATTACGTAAAAATCCTTCTTTGTCCGCATCTAAAATTGCTACCAGCGATACTTCCGGAAGGTCTAACCCCTCACGCAATAAATTTACCCCTACCAATACATCAATAATGCCCAAACGTAATTCACGCAAAATTTCTATTCTTTCCAGCGTATCTACTTCGCTGTGTATGTACTTGCTTTTTATATTGATGCGGTGCAGGTATTTGTCCATCTCTTCAGCCATGCGCTTTGTAAGCGTGGTTACCAATACCCTATCGCCTTTTGTAATCCTTTTATCAATCTCATCCAGCAGGTCATCAATCTGGTTGATGGAGGGACGCACTTCTATAGGTGGATCAAGTAAACCTGTAGGTCGCACAACCTGCTCCACTACAATACCACCTGTTTTCTCCAGTTCAAAATCGCCGGGGGTAGCACTTACAAATATGGTTTGATTGATCATGTTTTCAAACTCATGAAAATTAAGTGGCCGGTTATCCAATGCACTTGGCAGGCGAAAACCATAATCTACCAATACCAGTTTGCGGCTTCTGTCGCCGCCGTACATACCGCTTACCTGCGGCACGGTTTGATGGCTCTCATCTATGATGCAAATAAAATCTTTCGGAAAATAATCAAGTAAGCAAAAGGGCCTGGTGCCGGGCCTGCGTCTGTCAAAAAAACGGGAGTAATTTTCTATGCCATTGCAATAACCAAGTTCCCTTATCATTTCCAGGTCGTAGTTTACTCTTTCGCTCAATCGCTGGGCCTCAATAAATTTTCCACTTGTTTTAAAATATTCTACCTGTGCAGCGGCTTCGTCCTGTATTTCATAAATAACCTGTTGCATAATATCTTTTGGCGCAAGGTAAAGATTGGCAGGAAAGATAGCAGCGTTTTCTACAAGGCCAATGCGTTTGTTGGTAGCAAGTTCAAGTGTTTCGATGGTTTCAATTTCATCGCCGTAAAAAGTGATACGGTAGCCAAAATCTACGTAAGGCAAATTGATATCGATGGTATCGCCTTTCACCCTAAAAGTACCCCGGGTAAAATCTCCCTGGGAGCGGCTGTATAAACTATTTACCAGGGAGTGTAAAAATCCCTGGCGTGAAATTACCTGGCCTTTTTGTATGCGTACAATTCCATTTTCAAACTCTGTAGGGTTGCCCATTCCATAAATACAACTTACGCTGGCTACTACAATTATATCCCGCCGGCCACTTAGCAATTGTGCTGTTGCCTGCAGCCGCAGCTTATCCAATTCTTCGTTAATGCTTAAATCTTTTTCAATGTAAGTGTTACTAACGGGCATGTATGCCTCAGGTTGGTAATAGTCGTAATAACTTACAAAATAACCTACGGCATTGTCAGGAAAAAATTGCTTGAATTCACCATACAATTGCGCCACCAGAGTTTTGTTGTGGGTAAGCACCAATACCGGCCGCTGCACATTTTGAATAACGTTGGCAATGGTATATGTTTTACCACTGCCGGTAACACCAAGCAGTGTTTGGTATTGCTCGCCATCAAGTATGCCTTCAGTTAATTTGCTGATGGCATCGGGCTGGTCGCCTGCGGGTGAATAAGGTGATTGAAGATTGAAAGGCACTTTAAAATATTTTATGCAAATTAGTTGATACTTACTCAATTTTCATATTTCTATACCAGGTAGTTTTCCTGCTCAGCGGATAAAAAAATGAATGCAAATTTTTGTCCGTGCTGAAGTATTTCAATTAAGCTTTATTGGCGTCGCACTCTTGTACATTATATCATTGGGGAACTTTAATTGCGTTTTAGATAAAACTATTTTTACCCCTTTAGGAACATCCCAATTTCCCGGGAGGGTGAGGGGAACATTCACAAATTTAAACGTTGGGCTCCAAGGCATGTTTTCTTATAAACCATGCTATGGTAAAAGATGGTATAATGTCAGTAAATGGGATTATTTCTTCAAGAAAATTTAACACACCCCCAATCATTCCTAACCGGCCACCAAATAATTTATTAAAAATTATTGCAGAGATGGGTGCCCACACAATATCAGATATTTCAGCAAACAGGGGGAATATATAACTGGCCATACCTATCAGGTCCATTGCAATACAGATGGCAATATTAGGAAGTATTAATTTTTCTGTTTTCATTAAAAGTAGAATTTGTAAAATGTATTTAAAAGTGTTTCAAATGATGATGCCACTACAAGCGGCAAACGCATTTCTAATTACAAAACTGTTGCCAGTTTTAAGTAAACTAAATATAAAATCAGGAGCAGATGGTTAATTGTATCTATCATGTGGGTAAAGTTCCACATAGGTATGCGGCCCAAGTGAGATCATTAATCCTTTTTACCAAAAAGGATTAATGACAAAATCATATTTACAACGATGTTGCCAAATGAACTTATGTTCGTTCAACAATTACTTTTTGTAAGACCCGTTTAAAAAAGATCCAAATAAAAATATTGCCTGTCTATTTTAACCAATCCATCTCCGGAACTTTTGCCGTTTGCTTAAAATAATTTAGGCGCAATGAATCGCTCCAGCCATTGGGATTGGTTTCGAATGATTTGCTGCTGAAGAATATCATGCCGCTTATATTGGGGGTATTTCTTAAAGCTTCTATCTGGCGGGGCAACTGGGTGTTGTCTTTCCAGGCAGCGTTGCTGTTGGCTTTATAAATGCCAATGCCGATGTAACAATGCTTGCCATAAGTATGCTGGCTCCACCATTGCAGCAGGGTTTCGTAAGGGGCAATGCGGTGGCCAAACTCCCAGTAAAGTTGTGGTGCTACATAATCGATCCAGCCGCTTTTGAGCCACAATAATATATCGGCATACAGGTCGTCGTAATTGCTGGAAGCGCCGTTTGTATTGCTGCCATTTACAGGGTCTTTATCTTTATTACGCCACACACCGAATGGGCTTACACCAAACTGGCATTTACTATTTTCATTTTTAATGACCCGGTTAAGCATCGCTATGATGGAATCGGTATTGCTCCGCCGCCAATCTTCTTTCGACATATTGCTGCCATATTTTTTATACCCTTCATCATCCGGAAACTGCTGCCCGGCAATGCGGTAGGGATAGAAATAATCATCAAAATGTATGGCATCTACGGCATACCTTTTTACTACATCCCTTACCACTTCGGTAACATATTGCTGTGCTTCTTTATTGCCCGGATCAAAGTAGCGTTTATCCCCATAAGTAAGAAACCACTCCGGATGTAACCGTGTAATATGGGTGGAAGAAACAGTGGCGTTGTTGATATTAAATTCTGCCCGGTAAGGGTTCATCCAGGCATGAAAAACCATTCCGCGTTTATGCGTTTCTGCTATCATAAATGCAAGGGGGTCATAATAAGGTAATGGCGGCTGGCCCTGCGCCCCGGTGAGCCATTCGCTCCACGGTTCGTATTGAGAAGGGTACAATGCATCTGTACACGGACGCACCTGAACCATCATTGCATTGAGCCCGTTGCGCTGGTGCATATCCAATAACCTGGTAAACTCTACTTTTTGAGAATCGCTGTTATAGTTTCCTTTTGATGGCCAGTCTATATTGTCAACCGTGGCCACCCATACACCCCGTAACTCCGGTGTGGATTGTGCCTGTAACATAGTAGTGATTAATAAACATATTGCAGGCAATACAGAGTGGCATTTATGTACCGCACTTTTAGTATTCTGCAATGCAGTAAAATATTTCATTCGATTGGGTTAATGGGATTGACGGATCTTATCCAATAATTTATTAAAAGCTTTAGCTTCTTTTTCAGATAGTGCCTGCATTATGCCGGCTATCTGATCGTCTTTAAGATCTAATTTATTTAATACTTTTTTGCCCCTGGTAGTAATGCTAACATCTACCAGGCGCCTGTCTGCTTTATTAATATTTTTTTTCGCCAGGTCTTTAATTATCAACCTGTCAACTATGCGGCTGGTGTCACTCATTTTATCGAGCATACGTTCCCGTATCTGTAGGGTTGATAAAGGTTTTTCACTTCCCCTTAAAATACGCAGTATATTAAACTGCTGCATGGTAAGATTTTCTTTTTCAAAAATTGCCTGGAGTTTTTCTGTAGTCCAGTTATAGGTAAAAATTAAATTTACGATTGCACGCTGGTGCTGACTTTTAAATTTAGTTTGGTTGATGTCTTTATCGATGCTCATTGCAGTTGTTTTCCGATTATAATAACTATTGCCGAATAGATTTTGTGGTGGTAAATTCGTTGAGGTAAATTTTTACCAGTATGATAAAATAGCTGATGAGCAGTGGCCCGAAAATTAATCCCATAAACCCAAATAATTTGAGCCCTACCAATACGCCGAGTACTGTTACCATGGGGTGTACGTTCCCGATTTTTTTAAGAAGGCCAAGCCGTGTGATATAGTCAACGTTTCCGGTAACGACAACACTGTAAATGGTAAGTGCCGTGGCCGTCCAGGTGTTGCCAACAGAATACAAATATATCACCAGCGGCACCCAAACTATCATGGTGCCTACCAAGGGAAAGAAAGCAAATACACCGGTAACAAACCCCCACATGCCCCAGTCTTTTATACCAAATATTAAATAGCCGATGGCTGCAAAAATGCCCTGCACAATACAGATAATGGGAATGCCGATGGCATTTGCCCTGATCATCATCTGCGTTTCCTGTGCAAGTTTATCAACGTTCTCAGGTTTTAGGGGAATAATATGATCTAAATATTTTTCTATTTCCCGCCCACTTACCAGCAGGTAATACAATAAAAAAAACATCATAATAAGATTGGTAAGAATATTTGCAGTGCTGTTTAAAAAAGACGGAATAAACGAGGATATACTTTTAGTAAGCGATTTTAAATTTTCATCAGAAACTATTTTAATGCCAATACTTGCTTCTATTTTATCTGAAAAAATTTGTACGCCTTTCATTACTTCCTGCTGGTGATTCATAAGTGAATCTATTTTAGGCGATACCATCCTAATGGAAAAATAAACCGGTATGGCTATCAAAATAAGGGAGCCTAAAATGAACAACAAAGCCGTGCCCCCCTTTTTCCATTTTTTTAGTATGGTGAGGGCTTGGTACCATTTACGGGTGAGAATATATAAAGTAACCCCACCTAAGAGCCCGGGCAAAAAAATGTTGAGTTGACTGATCATCATTACGCCTAAAAGGATGATGAGGGCAAGCAGCAATATTTGGCGTAATTGATTGTTGAAAGTTGTGGGCATGTTGTAAAATTAGGTAAATTATGATTGGATAAAAAACCCCTCCCTACGCTTAATAATTGATGGCCTATTTATACGGATACATAAGTTTTGTTTGGATAGTTATACTTTGGGTAAAGATGCCCATTGGTATTCAGTACAAGAGAGCGATGCAACGATTTTCCACATTGCTTCACAGCCTGGACAAAAAAATAATTGTTTTTAAATGCTTTGATTACACATACAGTACCTGCCAGGAATTACGATGACCTGAATGCTATTGGGTGATAATTTTTTTTGTGTGGCCCAAGAAAAATACGGGCATACAAACGCAGGATTGACAACTCAATAAATATAAAGCTAAGAGCGGTTAAAATAATGAGTGGCACCTGGCCTTTATGAATATGGGTGAACAATAAATCGATACCTAAAAAAGTGGGCGTAAAAGGAAAACCTAACAAACTTAAACAACACAACAGGAACACAAAAGCAATGGTTGGATTTTCGTAACTGTAACCGTGAAATTTATTGAGGTCAATGTCATTATCAATCAGTTTTATTTTATGCAGGCAGGCATAGCCGATAATAGCAGCTAGCACCACTCCACTTAAATAAATTAGAATCTGATGCATGGGTACATAATCGTTTAAGGCAATTGACAGGGTAACAAAACTTTGTCCTGCAATTACAAATAGCCAGGCCCTTTTAGCATTTCCTCTTTCTGCAAAAGAAGTTAACACCAGCAACAAGCCAATCAGCGAAATGGCATGCGTTATTATATTATCAAATTGAACTGGTATATTTTCCGCTGCAAAAAAACTCAATAGGCCAACCATGAAAACTATTCCTAAAAAGGCAAGAGATATTTTTTTCACTAAAAAATTCATATTTCGGCCAATCCATTTAAAGGGGCTCCATAAAAAACGGAACATAAACAAATCGAGGTTAAACTCTTTAATGCTTAACATATACAGCCCGTTTTTTATTTTTTGAAAAGAGCCATTTCTTTTATTTTCAATAGTGGGTTTATAGTTGAAAACCATATCATGTATTTCGTAACTTAATAAAGACGGTGATACCAGTAACTGGTAAGTTCTTAAAAATGCATTACCTGCAAAATGTATTAAAGCAAGGGTGTGAAAACCAAGCGCCACTTCTATAAAAATTAATCCTATTTGAGTAATGGATGAATAGGCAATTTGTGTTTTTACGGTGGATTGTACCCTGGCAATGGAGGTAGCAATAAGGCTTGTAGCTAAACCAAGTATAACAATCAATATTTTTACTGCCAAAATACTTTCCCAAAAAAGGTATGTTCTTATCAATAAAAAAGCACCCAGATGAACAGATAGTGAACCATAAAATATTGCACTGGAAGTGGTAGGCCCTTCCATAGCCCTGGGTAACCACGAAGAGAAAGGTAGCATTGCTGACTTCGCTGAAGCTGAAACGATAATCATAACTACCGTAAAAATAAAAAGTGGTGTATGCTCCGGATGATGGCTTGCTAAATATGCGGCATCATGTAATTGAAAGAAGGTAATATTCTGGTGAAACAGGTGATGGCACATCCACATGGCAAGCATAAGGCATACATCTCCTAACCGGTACACTGAAATAACTTTTAAAGCATTTTTTACAGGCAGGTACCTGTCACGATAAAACGCAATTAGCAGAAAGGAACAAAAGCCAAGTATTTCCCAGCCAATAAAAAGTGTTTCGAAATTGCCGGAAAATATTACGAGGTTATATCCTAGGAAAAATAATAGCAGCGTGGTGAAGAATCGTTTAAACCCTTCATCCCGGTGCAAATAATAGCGGCTGAAAATACTAACTAATAAAACAATGGACGAACCGGTGAATGCAAATACAGCGGTGGCGGTATCAAAATAAAAATCAATAAAAAATTCAAACTCAGGTGATTTATAAAGTACAATGTGTTTGATGTTCAGCACATCGGCCCCTTTTATGATCCAGTAAATAATAAATACCATACAGGCAAATAAATGAATGCCTGTAATTGCTATGGCCAATAATGAAATAATTTTTTCTTTTTTACGGGGTAGCAACATGCTAAGCAGAAAAGCAAACAGTGGGACCAGAACAAATAATTGTAGTATTTGCGACATGAATAAATTTTATCTTAATGAATAAACAGGCAGGTTTTCCCTGGTGGCGTCAACAATATTATTCGTTTCCATCTCTGCGGCATCTTCTACCAAAACGATGAGGTTATTTACCGTGTTTACTTTTTTGATAACTGGCGTGTATTCAGTAAATACGCCGTTACTAAAATAAAAGAATTGATTGGTTTCGGGATGCATCACAATTAAATGTACCCATTCATTGATATACCACTCGTACATTTCAGGGGCACTCTGAATGCTATTTAAAACAATTTCCGGAAAATGCTCAACAATTACAAGTAAACGAACAGGGTCATGTACTTCTATCATCTGCAAAGGTAACCCAGGCCGAAGATCGCCATCACTGCTGTTTGCTACTCCAATCAACCCCATCACATTGTGTGGGAGTTTTGTACCAGCACCTAATTTATAATTATCAACCCGTGAAAAATAATACTCCAGGTTGATACCTCCACACACTGGCCCAATGGGCCTCATGAGCCCAGTAAGCAACTTACCTTGTAAATCAGTTGTATGATCATAAGAATTTAAAAATGCCCTTCTGTCTAAAAACAAGCCTTTGGTTAATTCACGCTTGCCAATAATACAAAGTGTATTGGTTCCATGCCCGAGTTCCGGCCTCGGCTCAAACATGGAAACAGACCTTTTTAAAATTTCATTCCTTACATGCTGCAGACTTTTTTTGGTATTGATGGAAGCAAATCTCCTGGATCTTTCCTTGGCGTTTAAATCCAAAGCCCTTTCAAAAGATTCAATATTTTTTATATGCTGTTCAGCATTTTTTGTGTTCAATATTTGTTCATCAAAAAATTCCATCTGGTCTGCAGCGGTATCATGCAATCCTCCTACAAACTGTGTTTCTGCCGGCACTACAATACCCTTTTCTTTCAACAATGCCCTTACCTTAATGTGATTGGCCATAAAAGCAGCTACCCTTGCATTTACTGATCCTGGCCTTCCGCTACAGGCACCACAATCGTGTGCGCCATGGTGAGGATTATTAGCACTGCTGCTGCCATGTGCTATTACATACACTATATCACTAAAGTTTTTTATCAACCCAATACTCCTTATCAAGCCCTCTACCCGTGTTGCCATTTCCTCAATAGTGAAACCTATTTGCAGATCGTTTTCTCTTTCATGTAAACCCTTATTCTCAATGGTCAATTGACCACTTTTACTCATGTGCGCAAAGGCATTTGAAATTGCGGGGCTCATTTTTGGCCGAAAAATAGTTTGCACTAATCTTATTGCGGCAAAAAAGCCAAGGGTAAGTGTACTGAGAAAGCCGTAAAAAAAACCATGTGTTTTGTTGGTGTAAAGCAGCTCATGTTTTCTTTTTTCTTTTACATCAAATTCCTTGATAAGGTACTTTGGCGTTACAGGTGCCGGGCAGAGTTTGTCGTAAAATTTCGCATTTTGCGGCTGCATATAAAACTCAACTCCGAAAAATCCAGGTGTGCCCAGGGTTTCACAATCCGGCACTATAAATTCAATGTGTCTTCTAAGTGAGCATTCCCTTTCATCAATACAAAACATTGCCTGGAAACTTTTTTCAGGTAATATTTTATGTATTCTCTTTTTCTCAACAGCTATCCCCGCCAACACTTCATCATAATAACTCCACTCAAATCCCTTTTGCCAAATGGTAAATACTTCATTTAGTTCGGTTAAAGGAACTGCTTCAAAAAGGTTGATGGGTTTAATATTTGTGTTGCTGCATAATGGTTTCCAGTTTTTTCCAAACTGAAAATCCAGTGTATCAATCTCAAGTAATAATTCAAAAACAATTAAATCATGCAGCGTTATAGCCTTGGGGTCTAACAAAGTGTGGGGCGAATCTTCAACTGCACCTGTCATACCCGACCAGCCGCGGTGGCTAAATTGCTGATCGAAAAGGTACTGCTCAAAGAAGGCTTCGTTCCCTACAATTATTTTGAGCAAATCACTCATTGCATGGTTGCCGCTTAGCAGAAGTTGCTTAGCCCTTGAAGTTTTAAAAAAACTGGTAAAGCTGTTTTTTTCCAACTCTTTTATGGAAGATAGAAAGCCTTCCGTTTTCGCAGGAAATTTCCACATTGAAATGCCCTGATCCAGATAACTGCAAAGTATCCTGAATAGCAGCGGCTGCACAAGATTGTCTAAATCAATTTTATAAATTGATTTCCAGTTTTCTCTTAGTAAACCAGTTCTTGCAGAGTTATGTGTGTCATATTCTTTATCCAATAAATTATGCTTCCATTCTGTTGCCTGAGAAACCCCTTTTGTATCTTCTATAATTCTTTCAAGCACTTCATTTTTTATTCTTCCGATTTTATAGAGTTCTCTATATTCTGTTAACTGAAGTGTAGCCTGGTAACCAAAAATTTTAGATGCTTTAAAAATTGCATCATAAAACGTCATTTGCTGAAAAGCATGCAAAGAATTATGGTGAATAAAATCCTTTAATGGTGTTTGAGACGGCAGGTAATGCTTAAGCTCGTGCAAAACGTGGGCCTCATCAAATTTTTTAAAGCTCATAAGTGGTAAATATTTTTTATCAGGCTGGCCTTGATAAGGGTATTTCTGGCGTTATTCTATTTTCTAACCCGTACCGGTAAATCGGATCAATATCTTCACTACTGTCGTGAATAACCGATAAGTCTTTTACCAATCCATTATGTAATCCATAGACCCATCCATGAAGGTGTAAGCCTCTTTCGGCCCATGCACGTTGTACAATGGTGGTTTTAGCCAGGTTTCGCACCTGTTCAATTACATTAAGTTCTGTTAACCGGTTGGCCCTTTGCTGATCATCTTCAATTGCATTAAGTTCTAAACTGTTTAAGTGATAGACATCTTTGATATTCCTCAGCCAATTATCTACATAACCGTGGTAAGTGTTCGTCATAGCAGTAGCTATCCCTCCGCAACCATAATGCCCACACACGATAATATGCTTTACTTTAAGAAACTTCACCGCATATTCCAATACACTTAACAGGTTTGTATCCGTATGCACCACAAGGTTGGCAACATTGCGGTGCACAAATATTTCACCACTTTGTGTATTGGTTATCTCATTGGCAGGAACTCTGCTATCACTACAGCCGATCCACAAATAATTAGGCTTTTGCCCCTGTGCCAGTTTCTTAAAATAATCAGGGTCTTGAAAAAGTTTTGTTTCAGCATATAATTTATTTCCCAATAAAAGTTTTTGATATGACTTTTCCATAATGTTTAATTTAATTAGTGAACAGATTGCACATTAACTTTATTTTCCATTTGGTATTTATCATGAAACCCTTCCAACTTGCATGTAATATTTTTTAGCGGCACTTTAATATCCCTAAACTCTTTTATAAGTTCGAGTACATCAAAGTCGATATAATCTGTATTAGATGCATCAATAATTACAGTTGCATTCCGCGGAATGTGATCCAATGTTTGCCTAATAGCTGCTTTATTTAAAAATGAAACTTCTTCAGCTAAGCGTATTTGTATAATGTCCCCTTCCGTGTGTTTGTCTTTATGAAAGAAGTAAGAGTTTTTAAGATTGCCATGCAGTATTGCACCAAAAGCTGCAATTAATCCTGCCAGTACTCCTACCAATAGCCCTTCGCCTTTTAAAGGTATGTACAAGCCTAATAAATCAATACCAATTATTACAAGTACAGTAACAAAAAAAGGAATAGCCTGGTATTTTCCATTTTTTATAATGGTAGTAAAAACGGGTATTTTACAAAGTTTATACCCGGTTAATAACAATATGGCAGCCAGCGCAGCTAAAGGGATATAATTTAAAAGTCCCGGAATAGTGATCACACAAACCAATAATAGCGTACCATGAAAAATGGTAGATAATTTTGATTTTGCACCTGAGTGCACATTGGCACTACTTCTTACAACTACGCTGGTTATAGGCAACCCTCCAATTAAACCTGATATTGCATTTCCGACACCTTGTGCCAGTAGTTCCCTGTTGGTATTGGTAACATTTCTTTCCGGGTCAAGGTTGTCAATCGCCTCAATGCTTAACAATGTTTCCAATGTGGCAATGATAGCGATCATAATACCCGTAACAATTACCTCACTGTTTAAAAAACCATTAAAATCGGGGAGGGTAAAAAAGCTGAAAAAATCGGCTGCACTTTCGGCCGCTTCTATTTGTACCAGGTGGTCTCCGTCAACCAGCAGCGGACTGTTTAGCGCTTTAAAAATTTCATTAATTATAATGGCTGCTATTACTGCCACCAATGCTCCGGGAATAAATTTGATCCTGTTTTTTATAAAAGGCTTTTCCCATAAAAGCATAATTAAAATGGAAACTACGCAAATAATAAGCGCCCCTGGATTTATATGTTGCAACGGCTGCAGTAATTCATGCCAGTCTTCCCTACCAAATTCCGTTAAAAGCCCCTTTTCATCTTTATCATATCCAACCGCATGAGGAATTTGCTTTGCAATAATTAGTATGCCAATGCTGGTAAGCAAGCCCTTAATAACGCTGGATGGAAAATAATTTGCAATACCCCCCAGTTTTGCCACACTCATTAATATTTGCAATATGCCTGCAATTAAAACGGCACAAAGAAACAAATCAAACGACCCGATATTGGTGATGGCAGCTAAAACCAATGCTGCCAGCCCCGCTGCCGGGCCACTTACACTCAGCTTTGAACCACTAAGCGAACCAACTACGATACCACCTACAATGCCAGATATTAAGCCACTAAAAAATGGCGCTCCCGAAGCCAAAGAAATACCGAGGCAAAGAGGTAAGGCTACCAGGAAAACCACCAATCCGGATGGAAGATCTGTCTTTAAATTTTTTGTATTGAATTTCATACTAAATGACCGTTTTTACTTTTTGTTTTTTTATCAACCAGGTAAAATTTTGGTATCCCTGAATTGTCAGACACTGTAGCATTTAAATCATTTAAAATGCCATTTCTAATATCATACACCAATCCATGTACTGATAGATCTTTTTTATTTAACCAGGCATTTTGAACAATAGATGTTTTAGTTAAATCAAAAACCTGCTCAATTACATTAAGTTCAACCAAACGATTGGCTCTTTGCTCCTCATTTTTTATCGAATCAAGTTCACGTTGATGCAGCCTGTAAACATCTTTAATATGCCTCAGCCAGTTTTCCACAATCCCCATAGGTTTATTTCCAATTGCAGCCATAATCCCACCACAACCGTAATGGCCGCATACTATAATATCAGTAACCTCTAAAATGTTAACTGCATAATCTAACACACTTAACATACTCATATCGGTATGTATGACCATATTGGCAATGTTGCGGTGTATAAAAATTTCTCCAGGAATTGTACCTGTGATTTTGTTTGCTGGTACCCGGCTATCACTACAACCTATCCATAGCACCGGAGGTTTTTGCCCGGCTGCTAATTTTTCAAAAAATAGAGGATCTTTTTCCAGGGTTTCTTTCACCCATTTTTTATTTCCTTCAAATAACTTTTCGATTACTGTTTTCATAATTTTAATTTTTTTTTGTTTAACAATTTTGTGATAGCATATAGAGCAATTGTTAATGAATAATAGCAAGTGGCAAAATGTGATTTATTTTTTTATGAAGTCGGCAGAAGTAGTACTTACAAGCCCCGAAAATCGGGATTTCGCAAGTGTAAATATTTAACCAGCATTTTATCATTGCCCAACATCGTTGTGTCACTCCCTTGTACCGCATACCATTGGGGATCTTTCACTACCTCTTAATTAGAAATAAACAAACACATTAGTTCTGAATTTTAAGTTTCATAACAATCACAATTTTTTCTCATCCGTAGATAATTAATAATCCACCCGTAAAATCGGTTGGTTAAAATCACCCCATCTTACTGTAAGGCCCGTAATGTGAAACTTTAGTTATTTTTATGCTTAACCTGGTAAGCAAATTGTTCAGCAAGTAGAAGTAAAAAATGCTGATGAAATATTAAACAGCTTTGGGAGGCTGTATATCATCATCCTGGTAAGGATGAATATTCAATCTGGTATTAAAACATATAAATTTGTCGCTGGCAGATAATTGATATTGGCTGGTAATTAAATAATTCACCCTCGAATAATATTTTTCCTGTTCTTCTGATTTTTCTTTTCCCTTATTTTCTTTTTCAGTTTCTTCATCAAAAGGAACATTTTTGGTTAACGGGGTATGCTCCTTTTTATACGTTTCACTAAAATCCATTACCGCATCAATTATATTTAAATGATTGAAACAGATTATTATAAATAAAAATATAGGTATAATTTTTTTCAAGTCGTGAAGATAGAAATAAGTTAGAACATTACATTCATTTGTGCCATGTTAACAAAATATTTTTACTTCAATAGTTTAAATTATCATATCTTAAAATTTGGGAAGTTTAAAAGTAATAAAGCGTCAAAAGAGGTAGTACATAAATTATTATTAAAATATTTAATGCTTATTAGAAATTATTTTATTCTTTTACTTAAGTAAGCATGCCACAAAATATATGCAGCAATGGTTTGATAAGGTTTCCATTTTGTAGCAACCAATGCTAGCTTCTCTTTAGAAATATCGAAGGTTAATTTTTTTGTTTCTTTTAAACTTCGGATTAAGGCAATATCTCCCAAAGGAAAAAGGTCTGCCCTTTGCAAAGCCATCATTAAATACACATCTACTGTCCAGTTACCAATGCCTTTTATTTGCAACAGTGTGGTTCGTATGCTGTCATTATTCATGCTATTTAATGATTCAAGATTAAGATCGCCAGAAAGGATGGCAGTTGCAAGGTGCCTGCTGTAAATAATTTTTTGCCTGCTAAAATAACAGGCCTTCAATTCACCATCATTCAATTGTAATAAATTTTCTGGTGTAATGTTAATCAACTTTTCTTTCAGCTTAGTTAATGCAGCCTTTGCTGAAGCCAGTGAAACCTGCTGCTCCAGAATTATATGTACCAGCGTTTCAAAATTTGCGGCACGTTGCCAAAAAGGGGGATAGCCATAAGTTGTGATAATATCTTTCAGGTCATCATCCACGCTGGCCAGTTTATCGCAAATAATTTCAAAAGTTTGTTTATCAAAAGTTTGCTTTAGCAGCATAAATTATGTGTTCTTTTCATTGCATATATATTGTGGGTAAAGTTTCCACATTGGTATGCGGTACAAGTGAGTGACACAACGATGTTGAGTAAGATAAAATGTCTGGAAAAAAATTGTCAGCACAAACTTCAATTTGTTTTTTTTGCCTGGCTTTTTGCTTTAAATTTTTCTATAAACTTTTTTGTAAAACTGCTTAATACCAACCTTCCACTAATGGCTGCACGTTCTTTTAATAATTCGTCCCAATGCTCGGTGCCTTTCCAAAATATTTTTTTCATTTCCGCCATTGCCAATGGGTTGCTGTGGGCCAGCGTATTGGCAAGTGAACTTATTGCTTCATCCATATTTTCAATACTCTCATGTACTTCTGCAAACAGGCCTTTCTTTTTTCCCCATTCGCTGTTACGCCATTTTCCTGCATCAATTGCAAGTGCAGAAAAAGCGGCTGTACCTATCTTTCTTTCAACCGCCGGCCCCACAACAAATGGCCCGATCCCTACCGCCAGTTCACTCAGTTTTACATCGGCACTTGCCAGTGCAATAGCATAATCTGCCGCTGCAGCAAGGCCAACCCCTCCGCCAACACAACTGCCCTGAATTCTGGCTATAATAAATTTAGGGCACCTGCGCATGGCATTGATTACATTGGCAAATCCAATAAAAAAATGTGTGCCTTCAGCCACAGTTTGTATTGCCAGCAATTCATCGAATGATGCACCGGAGCAAAAAGTCTTGTCGCCATCACTTTTCAAAATGATCACTTTTGTTTCTTCATGTGTTCCTGCAAAATGAATTTCTTTTGCCAGCTCTTCTAAAATTTTACCTGGCAAAGAATTTCCTTTGGGATGAAAAAACTCAATGGTAGTAATGCCCTGATGGGTTTCAGTTTTTACGAAACCTTCTTTTATATTATTTATCATGGTTATTCATTTGTGTTAATCAATATTACTTCTTTTTAACCATTGTTAAAATAGTAGCTACCCCCACTATCGGATCATCTGATGTATCCAACATTTCTACAAACCATTTTACAATTCCTTTTTCAATATCATCACCTCTTTTAAAATCTTCGGGGTTTTCAACTACACGTTTATCATTGGGGATTTTTTCTTTGCAGGTGAACCGGATCTTAATTTCGGCTCCCGGATATACTGGTTTTGTAAACCTTAATTCATCAATACCGTAATTAAGCAATACAGGGTTTATATCATAGCTATCTACAAATAATCCGGCAGCAATGCTCATGATGAAATAGCCATGTGCTACCTGTTGCTCAAACATTGTACCCTCAAAATCAGTGGTTTTAACATGTGCATAAAAATGATCGCCACTCAGGTCAGCAAAACGATCAATATCTTCTGATGTAATTATTCTTTTATCTGTAATTACCTGGTCGCCAATTTCAAGCTCTTGGTAATATTTTTTGAAAGGATGTTTGCCCGGGTGCTTTCCTGTAGCATGGGGCTGATACACATTGGTAATGGTAGTAATCATATTGGGTGACCCTTGTATAGCTGTGCGTTGCATATAATGCTTTACGCCCCGCAGACCTCCCATTTCTTCGCCGCCGCCAGCCCTGCCCGGGCCACCATGCACCAATAACGGCAACGGAGAGCCATGGCCTGTATTTTCTTTTGCACACTCCTTATTTAACACCAATATCCGGCCATGGTGTGTTGCTGCCCCGATAACATATTTTTTTGCAATGGTACTATCCGCCGTTACAATAGATGAGCATAAACTGCCCTTTCCCATTTTGCTTAATTCAATGGCTTCATCCAAATTCTTATACGGCATAATGGTAGCAACCGGCCCAAAAGCTTCTACACTATGCACTTCTTCTGATGCAAATGGCTTTTCATTCATTAATAATATCGGCGAAATAAAAGCCCCTTTATTTGGATCAGCATCCATTACCTGTACATTATCTAATGAGCCGTATATTATTTGAGAAGCTGCCAATAATTTTTGTACCTGCTCCCTTACTTCATTACGTTGTGTTTGTCCGGCCAATGACCCCATACGGACTTTTTCATTCAAAGGGTTGCCAATGGTTGTTTGTGACAGGGAGCCTGCAATTCCCTTCCAAATTTCTTCCATTTTATTTTCAGGTACAAATATTCTGCGGATGCCGGTGCAGCGCTGGCCTGCTTTTAACGTCATTTCCTTTCGTACCTCTTTTACAAAAAGATCCCATTCCGGCATGCCTGGTACAACATCGTTTCCCATTACGATACAATTTAAACTATCGGCCTCCATGGTAAAAGGAACGGATTCTTTTAAAATAACAGGGTTTGATTTTAGCATTAAACCTGTTTTTGCAGAGCCCGTAAAAGTTACTACATCCTGTGAAGTAACATGATCAAGCAAATCGCCTGCACTGCCACAAACAAGTTGCAAAGCCCCCGGCGGTAAAATATTGGAAGCAATTATTTCTTTTACAAAAGCCTCCGTTAAAAAGGAAGTGACGGTTGCAGGCTTTACAATTGCAGGCAGGCCTGCAAGCAGGTTTACGGCTATTTTTTCAAGCATGCCCCATACGGGAAAGTTGAATGCGTTGATATGAATGGCAACGCCTTCTTTAGGAACCAGGATATGGGTGCCCATAAAAGTGTGTTGTTTTCCTAAATCATGGCTTTCTCCATCAATACAAAATATTTCATCCGGAAATTTTCTGCGCAGGGATGCATTGGCAAACAGGTTACCAATTCCCCCTTCTATATCAACCCAGCTATCCACTTTGGTAGCGCCGGTTTTATAGCTGATGTTATAAAATTTATTTAAATGATTTCTTAAATGCAATGCCAGGGCTTTAAGCATGTTGCCGCGTTGATGAAAAGTCATTTTGCGCAAAGCTGGGTTTCCTATCTTTCTTGCATAATCTGTAATGGCAGCAAAATCTATTCCTTTGGTAGTAGCGTTTGCAATAGGTTCGCCTGTTACTGCATTGTATAATAGTTGTCCTTCACCATCTCCTGTAATCCATTTTCCTGTGATGTAGTTTTCTAATTTTTCCATGGTGCAAATCGTTTTCTATTGAAATAGTTTCTAAAAATCAGCTTCATTAAAATATCATATCAACCCAAACTGCTTGGTATGATGCACCACATGTTTATAATGCAACAGCACCCATTCTTCAAAATTCAGATCACCAAATACAGGATGCTGAGTAGTTAATGCCGGGTCTTTTTTAAATTGATGGAGAAAGTCTGCAATCTCTTTTTCCAGGTCATTCACTGCATCTTCAAAGCTTGCAAATTGAACTGGTAAAGGCTCTTCGGGCAATACAGGAGCTTTTGTATTTTCCCTAAACTCTTTATCACTGCGTAAAAATTCTTTAAATTTTGGTAAATGCTCTTCAGGTGTAACCAACGGGAAATGAAGCTTATTTGTGGAAACCCTAAAAAAACCGGAAACATGCTCCACCATTTGCTGCGCATTCATTTTACCCCATTTCATTTTACTATCCGGCGCCAGGTTTTTTAATAGCGGCACCAGTTGTGTAGAAATGAAATTAAGTTTTTGCTGATCCATATTGTTGAATTTAAATACAAAGTAAAACAAAAAAGCAAGCCTTCCGACTTGCTTTAACGATAGTATTAAAAATGCAATTAACAGGCCACTGCTGCATCAATCTCTTTGCATAACCCTTCAAAAATTTCATCTACTGTTCCCTCGCCCTTTACCATTACAACTTTATCAGCCATTTTATAGTAGTCGGCTACAGCGGCGGTTTTATTATTATACTCAGCAATCCTTGCTCTAATTACCCCTTCATTATTGTCATCACTCCTGCCACTAGTAATACCACGCTTAAGCAACCGGTTCACCAATTCTTCTTCACTTACAATCATTGCCAGCATTACTTTAATGCAGGTGTTTTTTAATTCAAGCAAACGATCAAGTGCCTCTGCCTGTGCAGAAGTTCGGGGAAAACCATCAAACAAAAATCCTTTTGCTTCGGGATTTGTTTCAAGCGCTGAGCTTATCATGCCAATCACCACTTCATCGGGTACCAGTTGGCCTTTATCCATCAGGCTTTTTGCTTCCAGGCCAAGCGGGGTTTGATTTGCAATTTCTGTGCGGAGTAAATCGCCTGTGCTTAGGTGTTTTAATCCATAGAGTTTAATGAGTTTTTCACTTTGCGTTCCTTTTCCGCTGCCCGGGGGGCCAAAGAGTATTAAATTCAACATAATTTCACGCTTGCCTTTGTAAAGCAACAAATATAATATAGGTATGTTAAAAATCCTTTAATAATGTTTGGAAATCGTTGAAAATGCTAATACCAAATTCAATTTCTTTAGTATCAGGAGAAGATTTGATTCAATTCTTTATCGAGGTTGATAAATTATTATTGCTTATTTAAATCGTTTATACTGCTCAAGGGTTAAAAAAAGTGAGACATTTTTTTTTGTCCAGACTAAGAAGCAGCCTTGGGCAACATCCTTGTGTCACTCACTTTTACCGCATACCATTGGGGATCTTTAATTGCGTTATAAACGAAAATGCCGATTGGTTTTTAAACCTATCAGCAACAAAAATTCACTGCTTTCTCTTTTGCGCAGTAGCTATTTTTTGGTTCTTGCATTTAAATGATTTGCGAAAAGCATTTTGATATAATGAGCATCATATTTGGTGGGCAAAGTTGATTGAAAAACAACTGCTTAATGGATGCCGGATAGAAGTGGAAAGCCCGGTGAAGGTATTGTGTGCAGGGCTTGTGCCGGACTTGCAACGGATAGCCGGAACTAAAGCCGCCATAGATTATAAAGCTGATAGCCACCCATTGAAGTGAGTAAGAGAGTATTGGAAATTTTTTTAAACCCACTTTGAAAAATGTGCTGATTTGTCCACATTGAGCTTTATTAATCCTCTTTAAATTTTACTATTGTAACTGTTACTCTTAATACACTTTTAATTTTTAAATTTGCTCAATATATTTTAATATAATCTAACGGTATGCCTTCTTCAAAACTGAGTAAACTTGCTGAAACTTTAATAGGTTCCGAAATTGTAAAGTTGGGAGCAGACATAAAAGAAAAAATAAAGCAAGGGAACAAAATTTACAATTACACCATCGGTGATTTTGATAGCGGTGTTTTCCCGATACCGCCGGAGTTGGAGGCTGAAATAATTGCAGCCTATCAGCATCACTATACTACATACCCTCCTGCCGAAGGAATAGCAGAATTAAGGGAAGCTGTTGCATCTTTTATTAAAAAAAGGCAGGGCATACATTTTAATACCGATGAAATATTAATTGCTGCCGGCGGAAGACCTTTGATTTACACAGCTTACAGGGCTATAGTAGATAAAGGTGACAAAGTAATTTATGCTGTACCAAGCTGGAACAATAACCATTACGTTCATTTTACTGAAGGGGAGCATGTGGTAATTGAAAGTGCCCTGGAAAATAATTTTATGCCCACCGCAAATGAAATAAGACCTCATTTAAAAGGTGCTTCTCTACTGGCTTTATGCTCACCCCTCAACCCTACCGGTACCACATTTAACAGGAAAGAACTACAGGATATTTGCGATCTTGTAATTAAGGAAAATGAAAGCCGTGATGTAAACGAAAAAAAATTATACCTCTTATTCGACCAGATTTACTGGACACTTACCTATGGCGAAGTACAGCACCACGACCCGTTTTCGCTAAGACCCAAAATGAAGGAATATACAATATACATCGATGGTATAAGTAAAGCTTTTGCCTCTACAGGAGTAAGAGTGGGATGGGCTATGGGGCCAGCTTATTTAATTAATAAAATGAAAGCAATCAATAGTCATTTGGGTGCGTGGGCACCAATGGCAGAGCAAAATGCTGTGGCAAAATACTTAACACAAATCGATGCGGTTGATGCCTGGTTAAGTAAATTTAAATTATCGCTTGAACAAAGATTGATAAAAATTTATAATGGCTTAATGGAGTTAAAGCATGCAGGGTTTAGTATAGATGCAATTGCTCCGGAGGCTGCTATTTATTTAACCATCCAAATGGATCTTGCCGGAAAAACTACCGCCTCCGGAAAAAAATTATCCATACAGGCAGATGTTACAACTTATTTATTGGATGAAGCAAAATTGGCAATTGTTCCTTTTGCAGCATTTGGGGCACCTGCTAATAGTAGCTGGTACAGGCTAAGTGTAGGAACGATTAGGATTGAAGAGATAGATGAAATGTTGTATTCATTGAAATTGGCAATGGAGAAATTATCGACGTAAAAATTTTCTGAAGTGGAGATGAAAATAAAATAATCAGTAAATAGATAGAAAAAGGAGAGTGGTTGATTAGGATAATTAATTCTTACAGTTCAAAAATATAAATGGCTTTAAATCTTGTTTTTGAATGGTATCACGAAGAATCACAGATTTATTGATAACCTTATATTTATTGAGGTCTAAAATTTCGTGGGCAATCACGAGGTTGTCTATTCGCTCTACTGTAAATAATAATTCATGTAACAACTCCACCTCATGCTCAATAGCCTGAGGGCTCAGTAGTTCCTGATTGAACAACACCAACAAATCCCGGTTCATTCTATTCATTGAAGTAATAGATTTTGTTACCCGTTCAAGATAATTTAATATCCAACCATCCCCTTTTTATTGGGACAACCACATTGATTCTTTTTTGAAGAACTACATCCGGCAATGATGGAGGCAATTAACATGAACGATATAGCGATTTTAAAATAGCGATGCATAACTTGAGATTACTAAATTAAACTATTTTCACAAACATTTATTGTATTCTTATTGATGTTTCACAAAAATATTAACAAAATTTCTAAAGAAACCACCATTTTAGTAGTTCCGCTTGATTGGGGTTTGGGCCATACCACCCGCTGTATACCAATTATTAAAGAGCTTCAATCACAAGGTTGCAAAGTAATCGTTGGTGCCGAATCTGCTGTAAAATCTTTGTTGGAACATGAATTTCAACATCTTACGATTATTGATTTGCCCGGTTACCGTATCCGCTATTCATCTAATAGTTTTTGGATGCCATTAAAGATCATTCTACAAATACCCTATATTTTATATAGTATTTTAAGAGAACACCTATGGCTAAAAAAAGTTGAAAAAAAGCATTCTATTAACGCTGTTTTGGCAGATAACCGCTTCGGATTATATAAAAAATCTATCCCGACAATTTATATTACCCATCAATTATTAATAAAAACCGGCAACTCTTTATCAGAAAAAATTCTTCAAACAATACATTGTTGGTTTATTAATAAATATTCATACTGTTGGATTCCTGATTTTGAGGGGAAAATTAATATTGCAGGAGAATTGTCCCATCCAACAAATATCCCCCCCAATGCCAGCTATATAGGTTGCTTATCAAGATTTGAAAAACAACCAGTAACCCTTAAAAAGTTTAGTTTATTAATTATTATATCAGGCCCAGAGCCACAGCGAAAAATCTTCGAGAATTTAATATTGTCTCAACTCACGAATGACCATGGAAATGTGTTATTGGTTCGTGGCTTACCAGGAACAACAGACAATAACAAAACCATTTTAAGTGATGCCCTCCCCGATAATATAATTATTAAAAATCATCTTGGAGCAAAGGAATTAAACGAAGCAATAGAAAATGCAGAATGGATAATCAGCAGGAGCGGATATACTACTGTAATGGATTTGGTTAAGCTACAACAAAAAGCTATTCTTATTCCTACACCTGGCCAAACTGAACAAGAATACCTTGCTACTCACCTTATGGAGCATCATTTTTTTTATGCCGCAAAACAGGATGGTTTTGTTTTGAATAATGAATTAAAAAATGCTGCCAACTTTCCTTTTCGTATTCCCTTATTTGATATGGATTTGTATAAAAAATTTGTAGCTCAATTTGTTCAATTACTTTGAAGCTTTCAACTTTGTAACTTAATTTTATTCGTGAATATCAGAACCAAAGCGCACCTGGGATTATTGGCCACTAATGTTTTTTTTGCCATTAACCTGAGTGCTGTAAAATATCTTACCGGTAACAATTTGATGGGGCCTTTTGGTATGAATGTGATAAGGGTAGGAGTATCTGTAATTTTATTCTGGTTGTTATTTTTATTTAAGCAATCAAGGGCAACTATTTACCGGTCAGATATTGCAAGGTTTATTCTATGTGCAGTTACGGGAGTTGCAATTAACCAAATGCTTTTTTTAAAAGGGCTATCACTTACCTATTCCATTCATGCCGTTTTGCTGATGCTTACTACTCCAATTCTAATTACTATTATTGCGGCCTGGTTATTAAAAGAACGCATAAATATATATAAAGTATTAGGGCTTGGATTAGGGATTAGTGGTGCAGCGCTCCTGATAACTTCCGGTAAAAATTCAGGTAGTGGTGGCAATGTTTTATTGGGTGACATTTTTATAATAATAAATGCAATTTCTTATACTTTTTATTTTATCCTGGTAAAGCCGTTGATGTTGAAATATAACCCGGTGCAGGTTATCCGCTGGATTTTTACAATTGGTTTTTTTATGGTACTTCCCTTTGGATGGAATGAATTTAAAGCGATTAACTGGAGTGAATATGGAACAAATGAATATGGCTGTTTAGCACTTATAGTAATTGGCGGAACTTTTTTGGCGTATCTCTTTAATATTTATGGAATAAATGTTTTAGTGGCTTCAGTGGCCGGGTCGTATATTTATTTACAACCGGTATTTGCTTCCATCATTGCCATGATATTTTTAAAAGAGGAGTTGGAATTGTATAAAATAATTTCGGCCATATTAATATTTTCAGGTGTGTATTTGTGTAATAAAAAAATAAAAAATGATTAGCTATTCTATTGCAACAACTAATGAAGATTATGCAGCAGCAAGAACCCTTTTTGTAGAGTATGCGGACTTTATAAATGTTAACCTCTGTTTTCAAAAATTTGATGAGGAGCTATATTCCCTGAATAAAATGTATGCTCTTCCATATGGCGGGATTATACTTGTAAAAGACCATGAAAGTTTTATTGGTTGTGCCGGTGTAAGAAAGATAAATGAATCCATTGCTGAACTAAAAAGAATGTATATAAATCCGTCATATCAAAAAAATGGCATTGGAAAACTTTTACTAAAGAAGGCCCTTGAATTAGCCATTAAATGTAATTACAAAAAAATAAGACTTGATACTTTAAAAAATATGCATACTGCAATTCATCTTTATAAAATTGCTGGTTTCTACGAAATAGCACCCTATTATTTAAATCCTATTGAAGCTACCGTTTATTTGGAAAAATCATTGATTTAGCTAAATAATTGAATGATCCACTAAATTCCTTTTACTGATTTTGATATAAACACAATTGAGTTTGAATAATTAGCATTTGGGAAAAGATCCAAATTGGTATGCGGTACAAGGGAGTGACACAACGATGTTGAGTATTGCTTCCTGGTTCATTCAAAAAAGAGTAATGAGAAACCCCGACGGAAAAACCGGTATAGGAACAACGCAGGCTTAATTATCGTTGATATTTTCCCGGCCGCATTTTAGAAATTTCTCTATCCCTTTTTTGGATAGTCAAAAAAAAGGAATTCTTTTTTACTTTTCTTAAAGTCTTTCCATTTTTCAGATTGTATATGGATTGCAAAAACACCGCAGGTGGGTATATTATCTATCTTAAGAGAGTCGGTAAGTGTGTTAACAAAGTCTGTAATGCCGGGGTTATGAGAAAAAACTGCAACTATTGAAAAGTTGTCTTCTAATTGTTCCATCACTTCATAAAATACCTCTACAGAAGCTCCATATAACATTGACATTAAAATAATGTCATCTTCCGTTTTGTGATAAGCGTTGCAGAATAATTCAGCAGTTTTTTTTGCTCTTTTTGCAGGACTCGAAACAAACGCATCTATATTCACCTTTTTTTCAATCAAACGCTTTGCCATCATGGGGGCATCTTTTTTACCCCTTTCATTTAGCGGACGCTCAAAGTCATTTAAAGTTCCTACATCCCAGCTACTTTTAGCATGGCGGACAACGAGTAGCGTTTTACCGCCAACATTCTGTAAGGGAGCGTTTTTTATTATCTCTTTTGTATCATTCATGCGTAAAATTATATTTATAGAAATAATTAAATAGTTTGCTACTTAAATGATTTGGATTAATAACCTCTTACGTTTTTACCCTCCATATAATTCATAAATGCTTTATTGCATACACGGTTTCCGCCTGGGGTAGGGTAATTACCTGTAAAATACCAATCGCCGGTATTTGTAGGACAAGCCAGGTGCAGGGTTTCAATTGTTTGATAAATTACGTTTACTGGAATATTTACTTCTTTGGGTGTAATTAGTTGGGCAATTTTATCTGATATCTGCTCCAGGCTAAATGGTTTGTACAATTTCCTTACCACATTTTCAGTGTGAAGCTGGTTATTTCGTTGAAGTTCCTTGCATCGGGTTAACAGTTCATCCAACAGGAATTCCTGGTTTGTTTCATGCAATAATTCTATTGCCGCTCTAAAGGCAATAAAATCCCCCATTTTGCTCATATCAATTCCATAGCAATCGGGGTATCTTATCTGGGGTGCAGATGATACAACAATGATCCGCTTAGGTTTAAGCCTGGCCAGCATCCTGATAATGCTTTCTTTTAATGTGGTTCCCCTTACAATCGAATCATCAATAACTACCAGGGTATCTTCGTGGTTTTTTACTGTGCCATAAGTTATATCGTACACATGTTGCACCATTTCATTGCGGCTTGTATCTTCTGTTATAAAAGTTCTCAGCTTTACATCCTTTATAGCTATTTTTTCTATCCTAACTGTACGGTTAATGAGCTTTGTAAGTTTATCTTCATCAAAATCATTTCCCCAACTTAATATTTTTTCTACTTTTCGC
>JANMVB010000576.1:0-2641 GCA_031392305.1 Ferruginibacter sp. | reverse complement strand
GAAAACGGTGAATTAAAAAAAGCCATGATAACGCGGCCGGGTAAGTTTGACAGCGATCTGACGGAGTGTGGCCCTCCGGCGTTGATAACAGATAAGGGCATCCTCCTGATTTATAATGGTAAAAATTCTACCAACGAACGGGCCGATCCCAGTCTTCCGAAAGGTACTTATTCAGTAGGGCAGGTAGTATTTGATTTGAATGATATGGAAAAAATAATTTCGAGAACGGATAGCAGTATTTTAAAACCCTCATTACCTCATGAGGTAACCGGGCAATATAAAGCAGGTACAATTTTTTCGGAAGGGCTTGTTTATTTTAAGGGCAAATGGTTTTTATATTTTGGCACCGCTGATTCGTTTGTAGGGGTAGCCATTGCCAGGTAGCTATAAACCAATTGATGTTTTTTGAATACATATTAATTTTGTAGAAAGTTTTAAATGTTTTTAAACAATCAGGTTTAGTTGGTGTCAATACCAAAATTCATTCACAATGTTACTCCCATCAGATCCCATCGGCCAGGCAGTATATGTTTTTATTTTGAGCATCATCAGGTATATTGTTTTTGGAGGGCTTGCCTTTTTAATTTTTTATGTACTGTTGAGGAACAGTAAAAGGTTTGCGAAAATACAGGAGCGCTGGCCAGTCAACAAGGATTATCAAAGAGAAATTTTTTATTCAGTAATCACCTTTTTTATATTTGCGCTGGTTCCGGTGGTGCTTAACCACCCCTTTGTAAAACCGCATACAACCATTTACGCCAACATAAGTAAATACCCGGTATGGTATTTTATATTGGTATTTCCTATAATGCTGATTATGCACGACACGTATTTTTATTTTACACATCGTATGATGCATCACCCCAGGTTATTTAAATTTTTCCATATCATTCATCATAAAAGTACCAACCCTTCTCCCTGGGCAGCATTTGCTTTTAATCCAACTGAGGCAGTTATAGAATCAGCCATTATTTATGTATTTGCATTTACCATCCCCATACATTTCATCCACATTTTTGCCTTCCTTATTTTTATGACCATTTACAATGTGTATGGCCATTTAGGGTTTGAGCTGTATCCTAAAGGTTTTAATAAACATTGGATAGGCAAGTGGTTCAACACTTCTGTTAACCACAACATGCACCACCAGTATTTTAAAGGAAATTATGGCCTGTATTTTACCTTCTGGGACAGGATAATGCACACCATGCAAAGAGGTTATGATGACCGCTTTACAAATGTAACTTCAGCCAATCATCCATTAAAGAAAGCAGAGATGCTTACTTAATTTCTGCAGGATAGATTTTTTTAGCGGCATAAAAAGTTCCAAACGGAACCAACGATGCAATAAAAGAAAGGAATATTTTCTTCAGCGACCATTTGTATTGAATGGAAACCTGTAATAATAATACCAGGTAAAGTAAAAACAATATTCCATGAATCATGCCGATGACGTAGTTGGGTTTTGGATAACCCATCATATATTTTAGCGGCATCGTGATTGCGAATAATAAAAAGGAACAACCTTCTAAAAAGGCTACCAGCCTGAAACGGGATAAAGCATTGTTGGGCATATTTTTATATTGGATAATTTTATGAATGATCAGGTAATATTTTACTTCGCTTTCATCAACCTCAGCTTACATCATTTTTATCGGCGCTATATTTTCGCCATTTTTCAATAACAGCCAGCATATCTGCCGGCATATTGCTTTCAAAAAGAATGGGCTGCCTGGTGGAGGGATGAATGAACCCAAGCTCCTTAGCGTGTAAGGCTTGCCGTGTGCAAAGGGCAAAGCAGTTATCTACAAATTGTTTGTAGCGGGTAAATATGGTGCCCTTTACAATTTTATCGCCGCCATAAAATTCATCGTTAAATAATGGGTGGCCAATGTATTGCATGTGTACCCTTATCTGGTGGGTACGACCGGTTTCGAGACGGCACTCTACAAGGGTTACATAATTAAACCGCTCCAGCACTTTGTAATGGGTAACAGCTTCTTTACCATGCTCACCATCGGGGTAGGTAGTAAATAATTTTCTAAAGCGCTGGTGCCGGCCAACATGCCCCCTGATGGTACCTTCATTCTCTTCAAAATCGCCCCATACCAACGCAATATACCTGCGGTGTACGGTATGGTTAAAAAATTGTTTTGCAAGGTCAGTCATGGCCTTGGGAGTTTTAGCCAATACCAGCAACCCACTTGTGTTTTTATCAATGCGGTGAACCATGCCAAACCGTGCCAGGCCTGTTTCTTCAATACCGGGATTTTGTTGTTTTAAATAGTACGCCACGCCATTTATCAAAGTGCCATTTGGATTACCACTGCCGGGGTGTACTACAAGGCCTGCCGGTTTATTAATAATCAGCAAATCCTCATCTTCAAAAGCAATATTCAGCGGCATCTCCTGCGGAATAATATCATTCGATTCCGGGTGCCTGTTATCAAACACAACTATCCGGTCGTGAGGTTTTACTTTATAATTAGCTTTCACAGGCTTATCATTCACCAGCACCATTTCGTTCTCAATCCCCTGCTGAATTTTATTGCGGGTAGCACCTTCTATCCGGTGCATCAAAAATTTATCAATGCGTAGCGGCTCCTGCCCACTGCTAATTTCAATCACCAGCCGCCCGTAC
>JANMVB010000060.1:0-41587 GCA_031392305.1 Ferruginibacter sp. | reverse complement strand
TTGGCACTGGAAGGGATAAATTTTCCCATGAACAGAATTCCTTTTACCCAGTTTACAGGCCTTCAGCTTACACTGGCACAATTAGGTAGTGGTACCGGCGCACAGCCATTTAAAACTTTACAGGATTACGATAATTGGATAAGCAGGGCACAAAAGTTTCCGGCATGGAGCGACAGTGCCATCATTTATTTCAGAAAAGGGATTGATGAGAATTTTGTATTGCCCAAGGCACTGGTAGTAAAAATGATCCCACAATTGCATGCAATACAAACAACCGATGTAACAAAAAGTGTTTTCTATGGCCCTGTTAATAAATTTCCCGAAGGCTTTAGCGAAGTAGAAAAAACAAGGTTAACCGAAGCATTTAAAAAATTAATAACCGAAGATATTAATGCATCATATAAAAAACTGGAAACATTTTTAATCGACGAATATTTACCAAAGTCGAGAATTACGAGCGGCCTCGAGGCTTTACCCGGCGGAGCTAAAATATATGACTATTTCATTCGGGTAGCTACCACCACCAATAAAAAACCGGATGAAATTTTTAATACAGGCTTATCAGAAGTAAAGCGCATCCGGGAAGAAATGGAAAAAGTAAGGAAGCAGGTTAAGTTTGAAGGTCCATTGGATTCTTTTTTCACTTATACCAAAACAGCACCTCAATTTTTGCCCTACAAAAACCCGGAAGAAGTGTTGGCTGCATACAGGGCTATAGAAAAAAAGATAGAACCCCACATCAATAAATTATTTAGCTTAAAGCCTAAAACTGCTTTTGAAATAAGGCAAACAGAAGCTTTTCGTGCGGCTTCCGCTGCGGCACAATACTATGCCGGATTAACAGATGGCAGCAGGCCAGGTATTTTTTATGTGCCCATTGTGGACGCTACTAAATATACAACTGCAAAAGAAAATTTGTTCATTCATGAAGCCATTCCGGGCCATCACTTTCAGATAATGATTCAAAAAGAAAATAACGGTTTGCCTAAATACAGGCAGGAAGGTATTAACTCAGCATACGCAGAGGGCTGGGGCTTGTATTGCGAAAGCCTGGGCAAAATGCTCGGATGTTACACAGATCCATACCAATATTTTTATGCCTTGGGGGATGAAATGCATCGTGCCATCAGACTGGTGGTAGATGTAGGTATGCATGCAAAAGGCTGGCCCAGGGAGGAGGCTATTGCATATATGCGAAAAAACGAACCCATCACCGAACAGGCCGCTACTGCGGAAATTGAAAGATATATGGCTATACCGGGACAAGCACTTAGTTATAAAGTGGGCGAATTAAAAATAAAAGAACTGCGTGATAAATACAAAAAACAGTTGGGCACTAAATTTAATTTAGCTGCCTTTCATGATGAAATTTTAAGGGATGGCTCTGTACCATTAACAACTTTAGAACAAAAGATGGATGCCTGGGCTACTAAACAAAAATAATACTTCAACCATACATACAACATACATGAACAAAGGGCCAATTGGTGTATTTGATAGCGGCTATGGTGGATTAACTGTACTAAAGGAAATTACTGCAAAACTACCTCAGTACGATTATATTTATCTCGGAGATAATGCACGGGCACCTTATGGACCACGTAGTTTTGACACGGTTTATCATTATACTTTACAATGTGTAAAATGGTTTTTTGAGCAGGGTTGCCCGCTGGTAGTTTTGGCTTGTAATACTGCTTCGGCTAAAGCTTTGCGTACAATTCAACAAAACGATTTGCCTCATATTGATCCTACAAAAAGGGTGCTTGGGGTAATAAGGCCCACAACGGAAATTATTGGCAAATACACAAAAAATAAAAAGGTGGGTATTTTAGGCACCTCAGGTACAGTTGTTTCCAACTCATATCCCATTGAGATAGAAAAGTTTTTTCCTGATGTGGAGGTTTTCCAGGAAGCCTGCCCGATGTGGGTGCCACTGGTAGAAAACAATGAACACAATTCGCCAGGTGCAGATTATTTTATTGAAAAGCATATTAACCAATTGTTGGTTGCATCTCCTGGCATTGATACTGTTTTACTTGCCTGTACCCATTATCCGTTGCTTATCAATAAAATAAAACAGTTTTTACCTGCCAACACTACAATAGTATCACAGGGGGAAATTGTTGCAAATGGCCTGCAGAACTATTTAATGCGACACCCGGAAATTGCTGATAAATGCACCACCAACGGTCAATTAAGTTTTTATACAACCGACTCTACTGAAGATTTTGATTCAAAAGCGGCAATTTTTTATGGGAAGCAGGTGAAGTCAATTCATGTAGCATTATAAAAAAATATTCAATGAGTAATGAGTAATTGAATATTACGAGCTATATGAAATTTCATAAGGCAATTGAATAAACGGGCTAAAATGATTTCAAAAATAATTTTGATTCCCTTACCTTTGCCGTCCTTTCACAAACAGCAGGGATGGTGCCCTGGTGGGTGTAGATTAAAATGGTTCAAAAAATAATTTTGTAAAAGGAAAAATTTAATAAAATGCCAGGTAAAAAAAGAACTTATCAACCGCATGTACGCAGAAGAAAACACGTACATGGATTTCGTCAACGGATGCAAACTGCCAATGGCCGCAAGGTATTAGCAAGCCGCCGTAAAAAAGGCCGTACAAAGCTTACCGTTTCCGACGAGCGTTTTGGTAAAAAATAGTATTTAGTATTACCCCAATTGGGATAAAAATATTTGCAGCTCTCCGTAAGGAGGGCTTTTTTAATTTTGTATCAGTGGAGCAAAAATTACGATATACGCTGGGCAAGGCAGAGCGGCTTAAAAGCCGGAAGGCAATTGAGCAATTGTTTAAAGAAGGCAAATCAATTTCCCTGTTTCCATTAAGGGTTATTTATAAAATATCACCTGCTTCCGCAACTTCGAAAGGGGAATTATTACAGGCAGGTTTTACTGCAAGCACAAAATATTTTAAAAAAGCTACCGACAGAAACCGTATCAGGCGGCTGATAAGGGAAGCCTACCGTTTGCAAAAAAATGAATTACAGCAAAACAGAGCAGGTAAAATAGACCAGCTAACTATTTTTTTTATTTACACTGGTAAAGAATTGCCGGAGTTTAGGCTGGTATTTGACAAGATGAAATTAACCCTGCAACGATTAATACATTTAACCGGTGAATCAAAATAACGTATCTAAATTGAAATGGAGGGAACTGCTAAGCTGGCCTTTTATTGCAGTTATTAAATTATACCAGTTGATTATTTCTCCCTGGCTGGGTAGCCAGTGCCGATACACGCCTACCTGCTCACAGTACGGGATAGAGGCTTTAAAAAAATACGGTCCGCTTAAAGGTTTGTGGCTTACTATCAAAAGAATTTCCCGCTGCAACCCCTGGGGTGGCCACGGCACTGACCCGGTGCCTTAAGATTGTAATAAAGGTTACACTTTTTTAAAAGGGTGTAATCTTTGGGCATACTGTAGGAAAAGCTCCCAATTGGTATGCAGTACAAGTGAGTGACACAACGATGTTGAGCATTGCTTTTTTCGTTCGGACAAAAAAACGATTGCGAAATCCCGAATTTACTTCGATGTTTAATTGAAATTCTTCTGTCCGTACCCCAATAAAAATACAAAAAATCCCTTTTGTAAATCTCTAAAAGAATCTACAAAAGGGATCAGTTCATTTCATCAAAAACTATTTTGCAGAAAAACGTTCCGCTGCTTTATTCCAGTTTACCACATTCCAAAAAGCGGTCAGATAGTCTGCACGCTTGTTCTGGTACTTTAAATAATAGGCATGCTCCCATACATCACAACCCAATACCGGCGTGCCTTTTATTTCGGCAACATCCATTAATGGATTATCCTGGTTGGGGGTAGAGGAAATTTCCAGCTTGCCATCTTTTACTATCAGCCACGCCCAGCCGCTACCAAACCTTGCAATACCGGCGGCTGCAAATTTTTCTTTAAAAGCACTAAAACTACCAAAGGCAGCGGTGATTGCATCAGCCAATTCGCCTGTTGGTTCGCCGCCTGCATCGGGTGCTAAACTTTCCCAAAAGAAAGTATGGTTCCAGTGGCCGCCGCCATTATTTCTTACGGCAGGGCTAATGCTTCCGGCTGCTGCTACCAGCTCTTCAATTGTTTTGCCTTCGTTGGGTGTGCCGGCGATGGCTTTGTTTAAATTATCTACATAAGCCTGGTGGTGTTTACCATGGTGTATTTGCATGGTAGTTGTGTCGATATGTGGCTCTAATGCATCGAATGCATAAGGGAGCATTGGTAATGTAAATGCCATAGTGTATTTTATTTATTGTTTTAAAAATTGAATGGAATTGCAAATGTAGTTGCCTTACTGTAATAAGACAAATACAATGCCGCTTGATTTTTTGGGAAACTGTTATGATTTATTGACACGGTAATTGTTGTGTGTTCAATCTTTCCCAAAAACTATTATGCAAAAACTAATTTTATCCCTCGCCTGTTGCCTGCTTGTTGGGTATTGCTTTCCTCAAAACAGCGATGCCGGTGCAGATACGCTTAAGCCTGAAAAAAGTGTACCCCCTCAAAAAATAAATGAGCCTGCATTACCTGCTTCCAGGGCGGAGTTGAGCATCTATCCCAACCCGGCAAAAAATAAAGTAACCCTAAGTGTAAAAGGATTTGAACCAGGTATGGCCTTCGTAAAAATTACAGACACAAAAGGAAAACTGGTAAGGGAGGAGCGGCGTTTGCTTACAAATGGCAATGAAGACATCATTATGTTTTTGATGTTGCAGCCAGGTATTTATTTTATTATTGTAAGCGAAAAGGGAAAGGTGAGCCGAAAAAAATTAGTAATGCTGTAAGCTTTACCTTTTTTCTTTAAAAAAATCTATCATCATTTTAGCGCATTCTTCTTTTAAAATGCCACCCGTCAATATAGTTTTTGGATGAAAGGGGGATATATTTCCAGCCACTCTTTTGTAGCCGTTTTTTTCATCCTCGGCACCATATACCACAGCGCCAATTTTGCTCCAGTACAATGCGCCGCTGCACATGAGGCAAGGCTGCACCGTTACATACAAAGTAGCTTCCGGCAAATATTTACTACCCAAAAAATTAAACGCAGCGGTTAAAGCAATAATCTCTGCATGGGCAGTGCTATCGGTTAATTTTTCTACCTGGTTATAACCTTTGGCAATAATGCGGTTGTTCATTACAATGATGGCACCAACCGGTACTTCATCCTCATCCCAGGCACGCTGTGCTTCATTTAATGCAATCCGCATATAATGTTCATGAGTCATGCAATGTGGTTTTTAAATATTTGAAAACTCAAAAAACTAACGGAATTTTTTATGGTCCGGGCATAAATCTTTGGTCAACATCGTTGTGTCACTCACTTGTACCGCATACCTGTGTGAAACTTTTCCCACATGATAACTTTGCTAAACACCTGTTCATTTTATCCTGATACACCGGCAGTTTTTATTGTAGTATGGCAAAATAAATAACCAGCTTTTTACCCTGCAAAGTATAACTTGCTGCAAATTTAGGAGTATGGGAAATACCAATCATCTTTTGGTAATGCGGCAATATTTTGAAACAGGTGTTACCAAACCATTTGCATTCAGAAAAATGCAATTGCAAAAATTAAAGAACGCCATCATAAAATATGATACCGCTTTGCAGGATGCCTTGTATAAAGATTTAAAAAAAAGCCCCGAAGAATCATGGATTACAGAAACAGGCTTTGTGCTTTCAGAAATAAATAATACCCTTAAAAACATAGGCGGGTGGATGGCGCATGAAAAGGTGGGTACAGCCTTATTAAACCTGCCTTCAAAAAGTTTTATAATGAGCGAGCCACTTGGCGTGGTACTAATAATTGGGCCGTGGAATTATCCATTTCAATTATTATTTGTGCCCCTGGTTGGCGCAATTGCAGCCGGCAACTGTGTGGTACTAAAGCCGTCAGAATTTTCCGTAGCTACCACCGAAGTAATGAAAAAAATTGTGGCGGAAACATTTGAAAATAATTATGTAGTACTCACCGATGGTGATGGTGCCACCGTGATACCGTCCATGATGAACAACTTTGTATTTGACCATGTTTTTTATACCGGCAGTACAACAGTGGGCAAAATAATATACAAACTGGCGGCCAATAACCTGGTACCTGTTACCCTTGAGCTTGGCGGAAAAAGCCCCTGCATTGTAGAAGCAGATGCAAATATAACTGTGGCCGCCAAACGCATTGCGATGGCCAAGTTTTCTAATGCGGGGCAAATGTGTGTGGCGCCTGATTATGTACTGGTACACCACTCTAAAAAAGCTGAATTACTGGAAGCTTTTAAAGAAGCACTAGCAAAATTTTTTGGCGAGAACGCATCAAAAAGTGGTGACTTTGGCCGGATCATCAACCATAAACAATTTGACCGCCTGGTGAATTATCTGCAGCAGGGCCACATAGTAACCGGTGGCAATACAGACCGGGATAATTTGTACATTGAACCAACCATACTAGATGAAGTATCTACAGATACACCCATAATGAAGGAAGAAATATTTGGGCCAATTTTACCCGTTATTGGCTTTGATACAACAGAAGAAGCAAAAAAAATAATTGCCCAAAATAAAAACCCGCTTGCATTGTATGTGTTTACTTCCAGCATCAGTAAAGAGAAAGAATGGCTGAATGCTGTGCCTTTTGGTGGTGGCTGTATAAATAATGCAGCCTTTCATTTACTCAACCACCAACTACCTTTTGGCGGAAGAGGTTTTAGCGGAAGCGGACATTACCACGGCAAATTTTCTTTCGATACTTTCAGCCATAAAAAACCGGTGATGAAAACACCTACCTGGTTTGACCCTTCGATAAAATACCCGCCATTTAAAGGAAAGCTGAAACTTTTTAAATGGCTGGTAAAATAGACGTTGGTTGTATGCGCTTAAAAAAAATGTTTTCAACATTACGGGCTACCCTTTTTATATTATCACTAGCTACCCTGGGTTTTATCATTTATGTATTATACGTTAATAAAAATTCTACCAATATGACCGTAAGACAAAAAGTATTAAAAGCAATATACCCGTTAACTATGTGGTTTACCAAAAAGGCGGGGAAAAATACTTTATCCTTATCAGATAATACTGCAGCGCCGGTAACTTCTATATATTCATTATCTGCTACGCTGAACAATGGCGAAGTTGTTAGTTTGTCAAAATTTAAAGGAAAAAAATTGATGCTGGTAAATACAGCATCAGACTGTGGCTATACCGGCCAGTATGAAGGGCTTGAAACGCTGTACCAGCAACAAAAAGATAAGTTGGTGATACTTGCATTTCCGGCAAATGATTTTAAGCAACAGGAGCAGGCCAGCGATGAAAAAATAGCCGCATTTTGCAAATTAAATTTTGGTGTTACTTTCCCTTTAATTAGAAAAAGCATCGTAGTAAAAAAGGATGGACAAAATGAAATATTTAAATGGTTGAGTGATAAAAATAAAAATGGCTGGAACAACCAGGCACCTACCTGGAATTTTTGCAAATACCTTATTGATGAAAATGGCAGGCTTACCCATTTTTTTGCTTCTTCTGTTGAGCCATCCGGTAGTGAAGTTTTGAATGCGATAATAAAATAAACCCTATATTTGGAGATAACCACTACAGCAACTTTTACCAGTTGCTTATCTTCGATAGAAAATAATTCCTTTGAAACCCAGTTCGGCCTGTAAATGATATGGCAACATTTATAGATGAATGAATGTAATCCAATTCAAACCAGATTTCACCCTGAAACTCCAAACTAACCAATTATTCATTCTTGCCAGGATTATGTCGACGAATGCAAAATTTATTTAACCACGAAGATTACCAATCATTATTAGTACGCATCAATTCCATTTCGCCGGTGAGTGAAAGATTATGGGGCAAAATGGAAGTGAACCAGATGATCATACACCTGAAAGATCAGTTGGATATTGCCCTGGGCAATATGTCTGCTGCAGCACAAGGCCCTTTTTTACTACGTACGGTACCCGGCAAATTCCTGGCGTTGTATGTAATTCCCTGGAGAAAAGGAAAAGAAATAACCCCACGTGAAATGAACCCTCAGCTAAAAGGTATGGTGGTTACCGACTTTGAAAGTGATAAACATTTATTGCTCATCCGCATACAGGAATTTACAAAAGCAAATTGCTTTGCAGACCATCCTTTTTTTGGGAGGTTAAATAAATCGCAATGGGGAAGGCTTGCATGGAAGCATATCAACCATCATTTATTGCAGTTTGGTGCATAAGTAGCTATACTTAAATAATCAAGTTCAAATTGAAAACTATTTAATGCTTAAGGGATGGTAATATTTTCCCTTAAGATTTAAAAGATTTTTGAAAATCCAGGAGCAATTACTTTCCATACTTACTTGTTTAATTTAGTGTAATTTTTTTCTACAGCTATCTGCTTGTTTTTGTTATATGGCAGGTAAAGATCCCCAAAGGTATTCGGTACAAGTGAGTGACACAACGATGCTGCTCAATGCTTCACAGCGAGGACAACAAAAAATATGATTATAAAATTGCCCCGGATTTGATATAAATTAACGTGTATAAAAATTCAAAAAACTATATAGTTTAAAGTAATGGCTGCCTGTGTTTTTTTTGTTACCTTATAATTTATTTATTGCACCATTTAATTCATTTTGACAGTTAACTTTGCCAAAATTTTGCTGTAGTTTAGTATCCATAGTTTATAATTAAAAAATAATAACAGCAATATGTCTGAACCTTTTCACCAGCTTGCCGCTATACTTTTTGCTGATATCGTTGGTTATTCGTCCATGATTCAGGATGATGAGCATTCTGCTGTAGAAAAAGTTAACCATTTTAGGGAGGTACTTGAAATTATTGCCGGCGAACTGAATGGTAAAATAATGCAGTATTATGGTGATGGTTGCCTGTTGCTTTTTAATAGTTCTACCGATTCGGCAGAGTTTGCAAAACTTTTGCAGGCCGACCTGAATGAAGAAACCAAAGTGCCTGTGCGTATTGGTATTCACATGGGTGATGTATTGCTCCATCATGGAAATGTATATGGCGATGTTGTAAACATTGCCTCCCGGATACAGGCACTTGCCCCCGCCGGCGGTATCTATGTTTCTGAAATGGTTTATCGGAATATTGTAAATAAGCAGGGCCTCGATTGCATATTTGTGAAAGAAGAAAAGCTCAAAAATATCCGGGAATCTATCCGGATTTATGAGTTGCTTACACCTACCAGCCAGCCTCATTTTATTGATGTGGCTTCTGCGGCACCGCCTGTTAAAGACAAGTCGCTTTCAGGCATAGCTGTACTCCCTTTTTTCAATATGAGCAACGACCAGGACCAGGAGTATTTCAGTGATGGACTTACCGAAGATATAATTACCCAGCTTTCTAAAATAAAAGCTTTAAAAGTGGTGTCTCGCACTTCAGTAATGCAATACAAAAAAAATCCAAAACCGATAAAAACGATTGGGCAGGAACTGGGGGTGGCAGTTATACTCGAAGGCAGTGTGCAGCGATCGCAGGACAAAGTGCGTATTACCGCCCAGCTTATTGATGCATTTAGTGATGAACACCTTTGGGCCGAATCTTATGACAGGGATGTAAAAGATATTTTTACCATTCAGCGTGAGGTTGCCATCTCCATTGCAGAGGTTTTGAATGCTACACTTTCGCACCAGGAAACGCAACAGCTAGACCAAACCCCCACTACTAACCTGGAGGCTTATGATCAATACCTGAAAGGTAAATTTTTGGCAGAAAAAAGAAACAAAGAAGACCTGATGATGGCGAGGCAATTGTTTGCAGAAGCGGTGGAGAAAGACAGCAATTTTGCCAATGCCTGGTCGGGCCTTGCAGTTACATACCTGCTTGCATCTTTTCGTGGTTACGAAGACCCCGTAAAAATGCTTTGGCTCGCCAAACAACATATTGATACTGCACTATCGCTTGCCCCGGCTTCCGGCGAAACCCAGGCCTCGTTAGGTTATTGGTACCATCAAAAGTTTGATTGGCATGCTGCTGAAATTACTTACCGCCGGGCTATAGAATTAAATCCCAGCCAGTCGAATGTGTATTTATGGCTGGCAATTTTGCTTGAAGGAAAAGGCGAAGAAGAGGAAGCATTAAAAGTGTATAGCAAAGGTAGCCTGGTTAACCCCGCCTGGGATTACCTGCTCACAAATAAAATAAGATGCCTGGTAAATGCCGGTAAGCAGGAAGAGGCCATTCAGTTACAACTAAAACTAATTGAAAAGAATGCGGATGAGCCGGAAATACAAAAGGAATACTATGAAGATCTTGCCCGGCTTTATTGGTCAGCGGGTAATAAAAGTGATGCCATTGCCGCTGCAATAAATGCAGGAAATTATGCATTGGAAACTTTTTTTAATGACGGCGATAATAGCTTACTAATGCTGGAAGTAGATGAAAAATACCAACGGCTAAATGATGATAGCGAATACATTTCGCAACTATGGATGGGCATAGATTATGCAAAAGCCGGTGCCCGTGAAAAGGCGCTTGAATGCTTCAATAATGCCATTGCATTAAAAGATGTAGCCATCACATTATTGTTAATTGGACACTACGAATTTTTAAATATAAAATACCTCAGCATGGCCCTGCTCACCAGGAAATTAAGGATGCTGGTAAATTTTTAAAAGATAATTTGATCAACTTAGGTACAGGTGGCAATATCGTTGAAATGTTATTTTGTCATTACGCTCACCCTTTCGCCACATTCCCATTTTAAACTTTGCATCGAATAAAAATGAAGGAAATTTTTTGTCCTGGCAGAGGAACAATGGGCATCATCGTTGCGTCGCCCTCTTGTACGAAACACCAATAGGCAGCTTTACCTGCGTTATATTGAGCACAATATTATTCACCCACACTTGTATTAATTCGTTTCTTTTTTAAACTAAACAGTGAGTGAAAGAAAGATTATTTTCCCACTTGCCCCGCCGTATATTTAATAATATCTTTATAGTATGACAAATAAACCAAAACCCATATTTAACAAGCGTATTTTTTGGGATGTAGTATTTGAAAACATTGATTACGATGCAAAAGCAAATTTTGTAATTGAAAGGGTTTTTGAGCGGGGCGATGTAGAAGACATACGCAATTGCCGCCGTTATTATGGCGATGAAAAAGTAACAGAAGCATTATTGAATGCTAAGTTTTTACCTGAGCATACCATGTACCTGGCAAGTGCTGTTATTAACAAACCGCTAAAAGATTTTAGATGTTACACCTTAAGACAGTTGAACCCCACACTTTTTCCGTATTAAAGCAATTAATGAAAATGCCAGAGCTACAGGGTTTTTCATTAGTGGGTGGTACAGCGTTATCTCTTTTATATGGGCACCGTAAGTCTGTTGATTTGGATTTATTTTCTAACAAGCCATTTGATAATATTGATATTATTAATGCCCTTCAAAAAAAATTTAAAGATGCCTTTGATAATAAATCCACAAACCCACGGTTCGGCATTTTTTGTTTTATAAACGAAGTTAAAATTGATATTGTCCGTCATCCCCACCCGCTTATACGACCCGAAATTTATATGGATGATATAAGAATGTTTTCAACAGAAGATATCATTGCCATGAAGGTGCAGGCAATATTGGGCAGGGGCAAAAAGAAAGATTTCTGGGATGTGGCAGAACTTTTAAAACATTTTTCAATCAGGGATTTTATTGATTTTCATAAACAAAAATATGCCTCACAAAACCTATTGATCACAGTGCCACAGGCCATTACTTATTTTGCCGATGCTGAAGAAAGCGAGGACCCTATCTGCCTGAAAAAACAAACATGGGTTAATGTGCAGGAATTTATTAAACTAAAAGTAAGTGAGTATTTAAAATAGAAATTATACATCCAACAATGTCTCAATCCCGTCAGCTTGCAGCCATCATGTTTACCGATATTGTCGGGTACACGGCTATGATGCAGGAAGATGAGGAATTGGCAATGAGTTGCCGGCAAAAGCTGCAACAAAAACTGGAAGATGAAGTAGCAGCACACCAGGGCCGCATACTTGAATTTCGTGGCGATGGAGCTATGTGCAGTTTTACCAGTGCTATCCAGGGTGTAAAGGCTGCCCTTGCCTTACAACTGGGTATGCAACTTAATCCTATTGTACCATTGCGTATTGGCATTCATACCGGCGACGTAATTTTTGAAGGAAATAGTATTTATGGTGACGGGGTAAACATTGCATCAAGAATGGAATCATTTGCGGTGCCCGGTAGTATTTTTATTTCCGGAAGGGTTTATGATGATATAAAAAATCAGAAAGACATACAAACCATTTCGCTGGGTAAATATTTGCTTAAAAATGTAAAAGAACAAGTAGAGATTTTTGCTGTCTCCAACCCCGGGATAATTGTACCGGAAACCAATAGCCTTATCGGAAAAGGCGAAAAGGTTATTGTAAAAAAGTATAATGACAAATCAATTGCTGTACTGCCTTTTGTAAATATGAGTAATGATCCGGAGCAGGAATATTTCAGTGATGGAATGGCGGAAGAAATTTTGAATTCATTATCACATCTGAAAGACTTAAAAGTTGCCGGTCGTACTTCCACTTTTCAATTTAAAGGCAGAAATATTGATTTAAGGGAAATAGGCGAAAAACTGGGTGTAAGTACTGTGTTGGAAGGAAGCGTACGTAAACAAGGTAACCACCTGCGGGTAACTGCCCAGTTAATTAATGTAGCGGATGGTTTTCATTTATGGAGTGAAAAATATGACAGCAACATGGATGATATTTTTGCCATCCAGGATGAGATTGCCTTAGCCATAACAGCTAATTTGAAAATCATATTATTGGAAAAAGAAAAGGAAATCCTCAATAAAATACCAACTGAAAATCATGATGCATACGATCTATACTTAAAAGGCAGGTTCTATTTAAATAAACGGGTGGGTGGGCTTAAAAAAGCACTTGTATATTTTCAACAGGCTGTTGAGATAGACCCGGATTTTGCGCTTGCTTATACAGGCATGGCTGACGCCTATGCAATATTAGCCTGGTATTGCGTAATGCCTGCGCACGAAGTGATGCCAAAGGCAAGGCAATGTGCCCAAAAAGCAATTCAGTTAAATACTTTGCAGGTAGAAGCATACACGGCCCTGGCTTTTATAAGTATTTTTTATGACTGGAATTGGGCTGAAGCAAAAAAGCAATTTCAGCATGTTTTTAAACTCAATCCCAATTATGCAGTTGCCCACTTATGGTATAGTTACTATCTATCTTTTGTAGAAAGAAAATTTAATGATGCTTTAGTAGAAGCAAAAAATGCTGCGGAAAATGCTTCTGAACATTTGGAACCACTGGTGCCAATATCCTATCACATGTTGTCTATGCTACTAATAAATGCAGGGAGATTTCAGGAGGGCTTGCACGAAAGCAAAATGGTGATTGAGCTGGATGCAAATTCTTCACTCGGTTACCGTGGATTGGGTTTAAGCCTGGCAGGTTTGGAAAGATATGATGAAGCAATTGTAGCCTTAAAAAATTCTGTAACGCTATCTGCAAGGCATCCATGGCCACTGGTGGAGCTTTGCTGGGTTTACTCACTGGCAGGCAATTTATTAGAAGCACAAAAAATAATGGATGAATTAATAACCCGGTCGCAAACAAAATTTATTTCTGGTTTATTTATGTCTGGCGCTGCTTATTATACCAAAAATTATGACATGGCTTTTGAATTTTTAGAAGTGGCTTTTGAGCAGCGTGACGAGTCACTGCCATGTTTAAAAACCTGGCCATTGTGTTCCTATATCAGGGATGATCCACGTTTTCAACCCTTTTTGTTAAGGATGAATTTTCCTGAACCATAATTGGATACCTGTTAATTTATTTTATGCCACAATCCCGCCAGCTTGCAGCCATCATGTTTACCGATATCGTAGGGTACACTGCTTTAATGCAGCATGATGAGCAGACAGCGGTTGCTATTACAAGGCACTATTTTTCGGTTTTAAAAAAACTGGTATCATCGCATGGGGGTGAAATTTTGAATGATTACGGCGATGGTAGCCTTTGTACATTTTCGAGTGCAACTGCGGCAGTAAAATGTGCTATGGAAATGCAGCAACTGCTACAACACGAACCAAAAGTTCCGCTGCGCATTGGTTTGCACGTGGGAGAAATTTTTTTTGAAGATGGAAAAATATTTGGGGATGGTGTTAATATAGCTTCCCGTATCCAATCGCTTGGGGTAGCCAATTCAGTATTATTTTCTTCAGAAATTTACAGTAAAATAGGTAACCAGCCCGAATTTAAAAGTGTCTCCATTAGCAGATTTCATTTTAAAAATATTCATGTACCTGTAGAAGTTTTTGCTTTGGCAAATGATGGGTTTGTAGTACCCGACAAAAAGAAAATGGAAGGAAAACTACAGGAGAAAAAATTTGTTCCTAAAAAAATCATAGTGGGTGTTTCCATTTTTTTGTTGCTGCTTGTTTCATTCTTTACTTATCGCCGTTTTGCAAGTGCAGCAGCATTTACAGGCAAAGAAAAATCTATTGCCGTACTTCCATTTGAGAATATCAGCAACGATACACTGCAACAATATTTCAGCGATGGAATTACAGAAGATATCATCACCCAACTTTCCCGGATTGCAGATCTTAAAGTAATATCCCGTACATCTGTAATGCAATACCGAAACACAAAAAAAAGTATAAAGGAAATTGCCGGCGAATTAAATGTTGCAGCCATATTGGAAGGCAGTGTACGTAAAGAGGGAAACAATGTAAGGATTACCGCACAGCTTATTGATGCAACTACCGATAAACATATTTGGGCTGAGCAATACGACCGGGATGCCAGTGAAGTATTTGCTATACAAGGAGAAGTAGCCCAGCAAATTGCCAACCAGTTGAATGCAAAACTTACGGTGGATGAGGGTAAAAGAATACAGGAAAAAGCAACGGCAAGTGTAGAAGCTTATGAAGATTACCTGAAGGCAAGGCAGGCGCCGGTGAGTCAGCGGGAAGCATTATTAAAAGCTGTACTTAAAAAAGATTCAACTTTTGCATTGGCCTGGGCACAGTTGGCTTATACTTATTCGAAGGTGCCCGCCAAAGATCCCAATGATGTTCCGTACTATATCCGTAAATCGCTTGATGCTGCTTTAACTGCGGTAAACTATGGCCCTGATTTATCTGAAACGCACATGGTACTCGGCGATGTACTTAAATCAATTACTTTAAATCCAACGTTTTCTATAAAGGAATTAAATAAGTCTATCCTGCTCAATGCTAATAACGCTGAAGCCTACGTGTTCCTTGCATTTGCCATGATGGAACTGGGCCGTTTTAATGAGGCTGAAGTAAACCTTTTAAAAGCAAAACAATTGGATCCACTATCTGATATTATGAGAGGGGGCTGGGCCATATTGTACAAATACAGCCGGAATGCAGATAAGCTTATGGCTTATATACCCCCTCCAAGTGCACGTACCAGGGAAGGAAGGCGAAACGGATTAAAACTGTACTATTATTTTTTAAAAAATAACTATGATTCTATTGTAGTATATGCTGATTCTTTGCCCGATCCTGTATTGCTGGCAATTGCCTATACAAAAACCGGCAAACCACTACAGGCAAGGAGGATAGTAGATTCCCTTAAATCAGCATCATCAAACGATCATGCTTTTGAAATTGGAATTATTTATGCATGGCTAAATGAAAAACAGCAGGCGATGGACTATTTAAACCTGGCTTACCGCCTCTACGATTATAAGCTTATCAGTATCAAAGTTGAAAAAATTTTTGACCCACTGAGGGGTGAAGCCTCCTTTAAAGAATTGCTGCGAAAAATGGGGATGGAGTAGTGAATATTTACCAGGTTATTTTACGGTGCAATGAATATAAAACAGGTTAGTACAACAGGTGCTATTTTCTCTTGTTAAAAAAGTATTTCAGCATCACCTTTATTTTGAGTATTATTATTAAACATTGGCAGATAAAAGCATTGCTTGTTTTTTTTAACTTAAACAAATTGATTATGAAAATCTATTCAATATTAAGTTGCCTGCTCTTACTGATATTTTATAAAACACAGGCACAGGAAGCAGTTGCGGTTAAAGGATTATTTGATACTGATGAAGTGCTGCAGCTTACACTTAAAGGGGATGTCCGCAATTTATTAATTGACAGAACGGGCACTCCAAAAAATCATGCACTTACACTTTCATATAAAAAGGAAGATAGCAGCGAAATAAATATACCGGTGGAGGTTAAAACCAGGGGGCACTTTCGCAGGTTAAAAGAAAATTGTTTTTACCCACCTTTAATGTTACAGTTTCCAAAAGAGGGTGCAGGCATGTATTCAGTTTTTAATGATCAAACCAAATTAAAACTGGTGATGCCTTGCCAGGGTGATGAGTTTGTAATACGTGAATGGCTGGTGTATAAATTGTATAACCTTGTTACGCCTACAAGTTTTAAGGCCCGGCTGGTTAAATTAAAATTACAAGACGATAAAAGTAACAAGTCGGCAACCCCTTTTTATGGAATGCTGCTGGAAGCTGAAAAACAAATGGCAAAAAGAAACAGCCTAATTGCTGTTGAAAAGAAAATAAAACCGGAGCAAGCGCAATTTGATGCCTTTTTAAACATGACAGTTTTTGAATACCTGATTGGTAATACTGACTGGTCGATACAATACCTGCAAAATATAAAACTGGTGGCTGAAGATTCAAACGCAATTACCATACCGGTGCCGTACGATTTTGACCATGCCGGAATTGTAAATTGCCCCTATGCCCATCCGGCAGAACAATTGCTGATGAGCTCGGTAAGGCAGCGCAGGTACCGGGGCTATTGCATTACCAATATGAAGATATTTGAAAGTGTAATTGCCCTGTTTAATTCGTTGAAAAATGACATTTATACTACCTATACCAATTGCAAACTTATTGATGAAAAGTACATTAAAAGCACTACCAAATATTTGGATGAATTTTATACAACGATCAATAATCCAAAACAATTGCAAAAGGAATTTGGCTACCCCTGCGATAAATACGGAACAGGAAATGTAGTAATAAAAGGGTTGAAGGATGATTGATATATCAATGAAAATAAGAAAAAAATAACCTGTTTTTAATTAAAACGTAATTAAAGATCCCCATTGGTATTCAGTACAAGAGGGCGACGCAACGATGCCCCTTATTGCTTCACAGCCCGGACAAAAAACCATTCACTTTTTATATTTACTAATGTTACTTTCCTTTTCGTTTTGCCTTATTACTTTTTAGTTTACCGGGTTTGATAAAAGCAACCTGTAATCTTTCCCGAAAAACATGTAGTCAAAAAAGTAAAAAACCACTTTCCGCATTACCTGTTTGGCGTTATCTTTAAATTAGTAAATTGATTTTTAACCAAGTGAGAAACCATGAGAATTTAATTGCCGGTAACTAACCAACAATAAATAAAATAGTATGTCTGCTGAACCTATCATTGCTTTTTTCCTGCTACTCGACTTGCGTAAAATTTTACGCCGTGCTGCTTTACTGGATGATTGGGATTTGAAAATAAAAATTGCCATGTCCTCTATTGGCGTACTATTTATTTTGGATATAATTTTTCCGGTTGAAATAGTGACAATGTGGGTTTGGCACCTGTTTCTTTTTGCATTGATTGGTACAGTATGGTTTAATAAAACCTTTGCTACAGCCCGTACGCTAATGCTGGCAGTTTTACCATTTGCAATATTATCGTTTGCTGCAGATGTGGTAAAAGTTATTATGGCAAAGCAGTTTAAAATAGTAGATGATTACTTTGATGTGGCCATTATATTTTCAGTGATATGGATGATTGCAATGACAATAGTTTCTAGAAAACAACAGAAAGCTCTTGAAAAGGAGCGGCAAAAAACCCAGCTTGAAGAGGAGCAAAAATTATGGATGGCCCACCGAAAAGAAGAACTTGAAAGTATTGTTGCCGAAAGAACTGCAGAATTATTACAGCAAAAAGAAGCGTTGGAAAAAGCATTTGATGAATTAAAAATTACACAGGCCCAATTGGTACACCAGGAAAAGCTTGCAAGCCTCGGAGAGCTTACTGCAGGCATTGCACATGAAATACAAAACCCTTTAAACTTTGTAAATAATTTTAGTGAAGTAAACACAGAGTTGATAGAAGAATTGAAACAGGAAATAACGGCAGGCAATCATGCAGATGCCATTGCCCTGGCAAATGATATTGCTAATAATGAGCAAAAAATAAATCATCACGGCAAAAGGGCAGACGCAATTGTAAAGGGAATGCTACAGCATAGCCGCAGCAGCAACGGGCAAAAAGAACCTGCAGATATTAATGAATTGGCCGATGAATATTTACGGCTGGCTTATCATGGGTTACGTGCCAAAGACAAATCATTTAATGCCACCATGAAAACAGATTTTGATGCATCCATCGGCAGCATCAATATTATTCCCCAGGATATTGGTAGGGTAATCCTCAATTTAATTACCAATGCATTTTATGCAGCCTCTCTGCCAACTGAAAGTAGATCAGGCAACTCTCAATATAAACACGAACCTACTGTATGGGTAAGTACAAAAAAGGATGGTGACAGAATTTTAATAAGTGTGAAAGATAACGGCCCTGGCATTCCACAAAAAAATGTAGATAAAATTTTTCAACCATTCTTTACTACCAAACCTACCGGGCAGGGAACGGGGTTGGGTTTATCACTGAGCAATGATATTGTAAAAGCACATGGAGGAAAGATAGTTGTAAAATCAATTGAAAGTGAAGGCGCAGAATTTATAATACATCTTCCAATATAGCCAAAAGAAAAAACAATTTGTACCCCTTAAAAAATACCGACTGATCAATAAATGACTGCGATTTCGCAATTCATTTTTTGTCCGGGCTAAGAAGCAATGAGCAACATCGTTGCATCGCCCTCTTGTACTAAATACCAATGGGGATCTTTAATTGCGTAATTAACATCCATCAACTTTTTAACGCTTGTACACCAAAAAAACATTCACTATTTTACCATTAGTTTAATGCATAAACTTAAAAACAAATGTTATGAATGAATCACCTGCTGCGATCACAGATCGTAAAGAACAATTAAAAAAAGTTTCAGCAGCTTACTTTGAAGCATTGCGAAACAAAGATTTTTCATCCATTCCCTTTAGTAATGAAATAGTTTTAAGGGCACCACTTGCACCCGGTGGTGTACACCAACCTTTAATGGGAAAAGAAGCTGTATTTGAACATTGGTGGAAACCTTTGGAGCCTGCACTCGGTGGGGTAACCATAACAATTGCAGATTATTATTATAACGATTCACTCACAGGCATCATCACAAAGGCTGAAATAAGTTTAGCCGGTCCGGGTATTACATTAAGGGTTGCCGACCAGTTTATTATCGATGAGCAGGGCCAGATAACCGAACAGGAAAATCATTGCGATGTAAGTCCATTGAAAGGATAAAAAAAACAATTATCTTTTAAGTATCATTCACCTAAACAATAATCATTATGCCTATCACACCCAAAACACCCGGTATTCATCACATTGCATTTCGCTGTATGGATATGGCGGTTACCAAAAATTTTTATCAAAACATTATTGGCTTACCCCTTGCCATCGACACACCCGAGCTGATAATATTTGCTGCCGGAAGTGTATTTGTAGCATTTAAACCCGCCAGTCCGAGAGATGAAAAATATGCATCTTTCAGCCCTTTTGAAGTGGGCCTCGATCATATCGCCATTACCTGCGAAACAGAAGAAGAACTGCATCGTTTTGCAAAAGAACTTACAGGTGCCGGGGTTGAAAATACCGGCGTTAAAATGGATGATACCCTGCAAAAACTTTATGTAGCTTTTAAAGATCCGGATAAAATTCAGTGGGAATTTTATATGGCTTAAATAATGGCTTTATCAACAATGAAAACTTTGTAAATGGATTCAAACGAACAGGCAATAATAAATAAAACAGACGAATTAAATAAACTGGCTTGGGATGTAAGGGTGAAAGATTCAAATAAAGCACTTCAATTAAGCGAAGAAGCGATTAGCCTTGCAAAAGAGGTTAATTATATAAGGGGAATGGCTGAGGGCTTACGCACACTGGGTTTTAGCTACATACGCATGTCAAAACATACCGAGGCTAAACAATTGCTGAATGATTCCATGGAATTATTTATTCAACTCAACGATCAATGCGGCGAGTCGGATGTAAATGAATATCTCGGGATTATTCAGCGGAGTGTGGGAGATTATAAAGGTTCGCTTGAGTTACTGTATAAAGCCCTGGAATTGAGACGGCAAAATGGTTACGTGGATGGTGAATCACTTTCCTTATACCACCTTGGTGTTACATACAAATATTTAGGAAACCTGGAGAAGGCGCTTGAATGTTTCCTGCAAAGTTTATTGATAGCAAAAGAAATAAATTATTGGGTATCTGAATCTTATTCTTTAAACAATATTGGTGGGGTATATTTTGAATTGGGTGATTACGACAATGCTGTAAAATATTTTGAAGAAAGCCTCGCAATAAGAAATAGCACAGGCGATAAATGGGGTGAAGCAGGCTGCCTCGATAATATTGGCTATTCGCATTTCAGGAAAGAAAATTATAAGCTTGCGAAAACTTTTTGTGAAAATAGCCTGGCCATTTCTTGCGATGTTGGCGACAAAAAGGGCGAAGCCAATTCGCTTTTTCATTTGGCAGAAATTAATTTCAAAACAAATGATTACAATATTGCCCGGTCATTTGCTGATAAAAGCCTTCGTATCCGGGAGCATATTGGTGATAAAAAAGGGCAGGCAGAACTGAATTTATTTTTAGCAGAAATTACGCTGGCAAATGAAGGTGATAAAAATTACAACGATGAAAAATTAACGTTTCTCAATAAAGCGCTTAGCCTCGGCGAAGAAACCAAAGCCCTTGACTTGCTGTATAAAATTCACAAAGGTTTTTATAATGCCTTTAAAGAAAGTGGGCACTATGCAGAAGCACTGGCACACCTTGAATTATTTAATGAAATTGAAAAAGAGATCCATTCAAATACAATCAATCAAAAAATCCTCAATCTCGAGATTAACCATAAGGTAGAGCAATCGAAAAAGGAAACTGAAATTTACCGCCTCCGGAATGTAGAACTGGCTTCACTTTATGAAGAAGGAAAAAAACAACAGCAGGAAATAGAATTGCAAAAACTACATCTTGAGCAAACAATTGATGAATTGAAAGCCACCCAATCCCAACTCATCCAATCCGAAAAAATGGCCAGCCTTGGAGAACTTACCGCTGGCATTGCCCATGAAATACAAAACCCCTTAAACTTTGTAAATAATTTTAGTGAAGTTAATACAGAGTTGATAGCTGAACTGAAAGAGGAAATACAGGCAGGCAATCATGCAAATGTTATTGCGCTGGCAAATGATATCGCTAACAACGAGCAAAAAATAAATCATCACGGCAAAAGGGCCGATGCAATTGTAAAGGGCATGTTACAACATAGCCGCAGCAGTAACGGCGTAAAAGTGCCAACAGATATTAATGCGCTTGGAGATGAATATTTAAGGTTGGCTTATCATGGGTTACGTGCAAAGGATAAATCATTCAACGCAACCATGAATACAGATTTTGATGCAACAATCGGCAACATTGATATTATCCCACAGGATATTGGAAGGGTGATATTGAATTTGATTACGAATGCGTTTTATGCAGCCCTCCTACCCCCACTGGTTAGCGGGGGAGTCCTGGACCCTGGTTACAAACACGAGCCTACAGTTTGGCTGAGCACAAAGAAAGTTGGTGATAAAGTTTTTATAAGCGTAAAAGATAATGGCCAGGGTATTCCGCAGAAAATATTGGATAAAATATTCCAACCATTCTTTACTACCAAGCCAACAGGACAAGGAACCGGATTAGGATTGTCGCTAAGCTATGATATTGTAAAAGCACATGGCGGAGAGTTGAAGGTGGAAACGAAAGAAGGGGAAGGTGCAGCGTTTATTATTCAATTACCATATCAATTGTCATAATGAAGTATTGTTTGAAAATATTATTCTTTGTTTTTTTTCCATCTTTGTTGAATGCGCAGCAGAATGTTGATAGTTTGAAAACTATCTATGCTATTGCCAGCAATGATTCCTTGCGCTACGAAGGAGCCAGAAATATCTACAATTTTTATGAAGAAAGCAATAGAGATTCGGCCTTGCATTTTGCTGATCTGGTATTACAATTAGCAATTAAGAATCGCAAAAAACTGGTGCAGGTAATTGCCCTGGATGGCAAGGCATATCAACTGCAAGGAATGGGACGATATGCAGAAGCGCTTCAACTTTTACTGCAAGCTTTTAAGATTGCTGAAGATGCAAGTAATAACAATATAACAACGTGGCCGCTTTTTACAGCTACTCCTTTTTCAGGAAATAACAGGCTCCTTTCACTGGCCTATACGCATCATATGTTTGCGATACTGATGTGGCAAACACAAAACAACGAACAGCAAATCTTTCATTTCAGGGAAGCAAGGACAATTTCAAAAAGCATCGGCCACCACATACGGCAAATGCTGGCGGATATGAACTTGGGCCGTGCCTACATTTACATTCTTAATAAACCTGATTCGGCTCTTTTTTTTGAAAAAGAAGCGGAGCAACTCGCCATTCAATCAGGTTTCAAAAAATATTTAGGACAGGTGTATGCGCTTACCGCTGAGGCTAGTTTAGCAAAAGCCGAAAAAGAAACCGCTAAGGAATATTATTACAAAAGTATTCAGTCCTGCATCGAGCAAGGCAATCTTGTAAATCTTAGTAATGGGGCCTATTTCGGACTAACTAGATTTTATCTTGCCGAAGGTGAAAAGGATTCGGCATTACGTTACGCTTTGAAGACTCTTGTAATATATCGTAAACTTGGTTCGGTAACGGGTGTGGCTGTGAACTTCGGCACTATCTACGAAAACATCTATCGCAGCTATCAACTACAAAATAAAAAGGATAGTGTTTTTAAATATCAGGGACTGGCACTGGCCGCAAAAGACAGTTTGTATAGGCTTAGAATAAAGAACCTCACCAACTTTCAGGCTGTAGGCTTTAATGAGCAACTGCGCCTGCAAAACATCGAAAAAGAAAAAGTAGTTTATCAAAATAAGGTAAGAACCTATGCTTTCATCATTGGCCTTTCCGTATTCTTTTTAATCGCTTTAATTCTTTATCGCAACAATCGCCAAAAGCACAGATCTAATAAAGAGTTGGAACGAACCGTTTCTAATTTAAAATCCACCCAATCCCAACTGGTACAATCAGAAAAAATGGCTTCGCTTGGAGAACTTACTGCCGGCATTGCACATGAAATTCAAAACCCGTTAAACTTTGTCAATAATTTCTCGGAAGTAAATTCCGAACTGATTGACGAAATGCAACAGGAATTAAGATCGGGCAATAATGAAGAAGCAATAAATATTTCAAACAGCATTAAAGAAAACCAGGAAAAAATAAATCATCACGGTAAAAGAGCTGATGCCATTGTAAAAGGTATGCTGCAACATTCCAGCAGCGGCAGCGGAAAAAAAGAGCCAACCGATATTAATAAACTGGCAGAGGAATATTTACGGCTGGCTTATCATGGTCTTAGAGCAAAAGACAAATCCTTCAATGCAACTATGAAAACTGATTTTGATGAAACGATTGAAAATATCAATATTATTCCGCAGGATATTGGAAGAGTGTTGCTGAATTTATACAATAATGCATTTTATGTGGTGGATGAAAAGAAGAAGTCGGGAGCCGAAAATTATGAACCAATTGTTTCGGTGATTACAAAAAGAATAAATGATAAGATTGAAATAAAAGTGAGTGATAACGGCAATGGCATTCCACAAAAAGTACTGGACAAAATCTTTCAACCATTCTTTACAACAAAGCCTACCGGGCAGGGAACTGGGCTAGGTTTATCATTGGCTTATGATATTATGAAGGCACATGGTGGGGAGTTGAAGGTAAAGACAAGGGAGGGAGAAGAGACAACATTTATCATAACATTTTAAAAGCATAATAATGAAACAGATCAGGAGTTATTTATTCATACTGTTAATCCTGTTTAATTATCCGGTTGTGGCTTTCGGAGAAAATGATACAATTCGTTTGAATAATTATTGTCAGTTGGCATTAAAATACTCAGAAGTTAATAGGGACAGCGCTATTTATTATGCTGATATTGCTTTTTCAATTGCAGAAAAACTACATCAAAAATTTTACCAGGCAAGTATCCTGAGTGACCTCGGCTATACATTGCTGAGTAACGGAGACTATGGAAATGCACTTACTAAATTACTTATTGCCAATAAATTAATTGAGGATAAAAATATTGCAAAAGATGTTATTATCACGCCATTTTTTAATAAGTATTTTACCAGCAATGATCCAAAAATAAACAGGATAATATTATTAGGCTATATCAAAAATAGCCTTGCTATGTTATATGGCCGCACGGAAAATTTTAATAAACAACTATCAGAACTAAAAGAAGCAAAAAAAATAATCGAAACGGAAACTACTGATCTAAATCTACAATATACTATCAATAATAATATTGCTAATGCTTATATAAATATGGGCAAACTTGATTCTGCGCTTTACTTCCAGCAAATTGTATTGACTATAGAAAGTAACATTGAAAATAAAAACTATGGCGGTGCATCCAATAAAGCTATTGGTGATATCCTTTTTAGAAAAGGAAATTTTGAAGATGCAAAAACCAATTACTTCTCAGCATTAAAATTGCTCGAAAAAAATGAAAATACATTTTATATAGCGCTGACCCAATTTGCATTAGCTGACACTTATAGAAAACTTGGCAGAGTTGATTCAAGTTTGTATTATTCTAAAGCGGGTATTTCAAACTACAGATCTTTGGGTAGTTATGTTCCTGAAATGGAAGAAGCATACACAGCACTTGCTTTAAGTTTTAAAGATGAAAACAAGTATGACAGCGGCTTTTACTATTTACTATTGTCTAAGAAATTGAGTGATTCCATTAATGACAAAGAGATAAAAACACTTACTAATTTTCAAAACATTGGTTTCAACGAGCAGATGAGATTGAAGGAAGTTGAAGCAGAAAGAATTAAAATAAAAAGCAGAACCCAGGTATTGCTTTTATTAGCCGGGTTAATTTTGTTTTCCATTATTGCTTTTATATTATACAAAAGCAATAAAATAAAAGTTAAAGCCAATTTGGCTTTAAAAGATAAAAATGATGAAATAGAAAAAACGGTAACACAACTAAAAGCTACCCAGGTATCTCTCGCTGCAAGAAATGCAGAAAATGAATTATTATTAAAAGAGATCCATCATCGTGTTAAAAATAATCTCGAAGTGGTATCCAGCCTTTTAGCTTTACAATCTGCTCAAATTGACGACCCCTCAGTACAATCAGCTATGTTAGCAAGCCAAAACCGTGTACACTCAATGGGCATTATTCACCAAAAATTGTATCAGGGCGAAAATTTAGCAGCCATTGAAATGCGGGACTATTTTATAAATCTCAGTGAGAATATTCTCGATTCTTTCAACGCAGAGGGACATATAAAGGTGGAATGTGATATGCCTAAATTGGTTTTAGATGTGGATACTGCTGTTTCAATTGGCCTTATCACCAACGAGCTATTGACCAATTCGTTGAAGTACGCTTTTAATGAAAAAGAAAATGGAGCAATCAAAATCAGTTTGACCGAACAAGATACGGCCTCCAATACTGAGGGGGCATATTTATTAAAAATTTCTGACGATGGTATCGGCAAACCAGTTAATGAACAAGCAAAAGGTACAGGCTTTGGAACGCAATTGGTAAACCTTTTGACAAAACAATTGGACGGTAAATTAACCTATGAAATCAATAACGGAACGATTGTTACTTTGGTTTTTAAAAAGCCGAAATTATTAAGGGCATAGTATTCAAAGGAATTTGCTGGCACTTCGGAAGTGGAATGTATTGAGTGGGTGGGCCCGGAGTTTATTATTCAAGTGCCAAATACTTAAACAAACTGCAAGGAATTATTCAAGGTAAGGGATAATGGCCCCGGCATTCCTCAAAAAATATTAGACAAAATATTTCAACCATTCTTTACCACCAAACCAACCGGGCAGGGAACGGGATTAGGATTGTCGTTAGCGTATGATATTATAAAAGCACATGGCGGTGAAATAAAAGTGGATACGAAAGAAGGCGAAGGAACTGAATTTGTGATTATACTGGGTGTGTAAATATATATTGCCGGAACTTCCAGTGACAGAGAATTTGCATCTATGGATTGAAACCCATGATTACAAAATGTGCCCAAGCTACGGTTATATAAACTGCTTTGAAAACAAAACAGATGACTGACACTGTTTGCAAAGATTTGGAATATAAAACGCAGGGGTAAAACAGTAAATTAGATTTGTGGGAGAATCTGCCACCTATCCTCTTCCCAAAAAATTGGGATGTTCTAAAAGGGGTGATAATAGTTGCATTTATAACGCAATTAAAGTACCACACAGGTATTCAGTACAAGAGTGCGACGCAAGGATGTTGCCCATGGCTGCTGCTTAGTTCGGACAAAAAAGTAATTTATATTTTTAACTCATTACCTGTATAAATACATCCAAACCCAGGAAGCAAAACATAAAAAATAAACTTTCAGTGATGAATACCTGGCGTTGTTAAAAAAGATTTTAAAGTAGAGTTATGATGAGCAGTGTATTTTTCAGGAACTTGTTTTAGTTATGGCTTTATAAAAGTAACTGTGGGAGACGAACTGAGTTTATTATTATACTACCTGTTAATCAATAAAAATGAAGCTGAGTAAAATGCAGGAAAAAGCAATATTACAGGTGTACCATGCTTACTGGGATAATTACCTGAAAGGTGATGTGGAAGCCATGCACCCCTTACTTGCTGATGAATACACACAGGTAGGCAGTGCAGAAGGCGAAGTATTTTCAAATAAAAAAGATGCAGTACAATTTCTGTACAATACCATTGAGCAGGTGGCAGGAAAATTAGAAATGCGGAACAGGAAATCAATATTGGAGCAACGGGAGAATACTGTTTTGATACATGAGTTTTGCGATCTGTATGCCTTAGCAGATAATGCCTGGATTTTTTATGCAAAATTCAGGGCCTCCACTTTGATGCAGCAAAAAAAAGAAGGATGGAAAATAATCCATCAGCATTCTTCTTTACCTGATACAAAAGCAGAAGCCGGGCAAAACATTGCTATTGATAAAATAGCAGCAGAAAACCTGCAACTGCGTGAAGCGGTAAAACGCCGTACTATTGAACTGGAACAAAAAAGCAGGGAACTGCAAATTGAAGCAGCTCTTGAAAGGGTGAGAGCAGTGGCCATGGGTATGATAAAACCTGATGACCTGTTGGTTATATGCAAAACCCTGTTTATTGAATTAAAACAATTAGGATTTGCTGAAATAAGAAATGCACTCATCGGCATTTTCCATGATGACGAAAATTATTTTACTGATTATGATTATTCTGATTTTTCAGGGGGAAGCATTAACAAAATACCCTATCATCAGAACAATATAGTTGACAGGTCTATAAAGCAAATGAAGAGTGCCACAGATGCGTTTACTGAATTTATAGTGAAAGGAGAAGAGTTGGAAGAATGGAAAGCTTTTAGAAAACAAAATGGTGAATATGATGATACAAGGCTAATCAACACCGATGTTCTATATTATTATTTTTATTCCATCAGCCAGGGAAATGTGGGCATCTCTACCTTTAAAAAAATAAGTGATGAACAGGTAAATATCCTGAAAAAATTCCGGAACGTATTCGACCTTTCGTACAAAAGATATGTTGATATCAGCAATGCTGAAGCGCAGGCCAAAGAAGCACGGATAGAAGCGGCACTGGAAAGAGTGCGGAGCAGAAGTATGGCAATGTTTAAAAGTGAAGAACTGAAAGAAGTAATTAGGGTGGTATATGAACAATTCATTTATTTAAATATCAATATTGAACATACTGGTTTTATTGTAGATTATAAAGAAAGAGATGATATGCATATCTGGTTAGCGGACCAGTATGCGTCTCCCTTTGAAATAACCATTCCTTATTTTGATTCTCCGCATTGGAATAGTTTTATTGAAGCAAAAAAGAAGGGAGAAGATTTATTTGTTAACCTGTTGAATTTTGAAGAGAAAAATAAATTTTACCAGGATTTATTTAAGTTAATTCCTGCATTGCCGGAGGAGGCAAAGCAATCTATTTTCAGCAAGCCCGGCCTTGCCATATCAACTGTGTTGTTAGAAAATGTTGGTTTGTACATTGAAAATTTTTCGGGCACTCCATATTCAGATGAAGAGAATACTACGCTGATGCGTTTTGGAAAAGTATTCCAACAAACCTATACCCGTTTTCTTGATCTCCAAAAAGCCGAAGCGCAGGCAATTCGGGCAGAGCAGGATTTAATAGCCATTAAAGAAGCCAAGCAAAAAGCAGAACAAGCACTGACCGAACTGCAGGCTACACAAAAGCAACTTATACAATCAGAAAAAATGGCCAGCCTTGGTGAACTCACCGCTGGCATTGCACATGAAATTCAAAACCCTTTGAATTTTGTAAATAATTTTAGTGAAGTAAACAAAGAATTGTTGGCTGAGATGAAAGATGAAATAGATAAAGGGAATTTTGATGATGCAAAAGAAATTGCCAATGATGTCATCGCCAATGAAGATAAAATAAATCATCACGGTAAAAGAGCCGATGCAATTGTAAAAGGAATGCTGCAACATTCAAGAAGCAACAGTGCCACCAAGGAACCAACGGATATTAATAAACTGGCTGATGAATATTTGCGATTAGCTTATCATGGGTTGCGGGCCAAAGACAAGTCTTTCAATGCCACGTTAAAAACAGAGTATGACGAAATGATTGGCAACATCAATATTATTCCGCAGGATATTGGAAGAGTAATTTTAAATTTAATTACCAATGCCTTTTATGCAGCCCCCCTGCTCCCCGAAGGGGGGGGCTTGGACCCTGATTATAAACACAACCCAACCGTTTGGCTGAGTACAAAGAAAGTTGGTGATAAAGTTTTTATAAGCGTAAAAGATAACGGCCCCGGTATTCCTCAAAAAATATTAGAAAAAATATTTCAACCTTTCTTTACAACTAAGCCTACCGGGCAGGGAACAGGATTGGGTTTATCGTTGAGCTATGATATTGTAAAAGCACATGGAGGAGAGTTGAATGTGGAGACGAAGGAAGGTGAAGGGGCCAATTTCATCATACAATTGACGGTTGGTTAAAATTATTTGATAACTGTAGCCGAAAAAAGGATAAAGATTACTTAATTAAAAATCGGCATCCATACAGTTGAAATAAAATAATTTCAATATCATCAGTTTATTATTACTTTACCGGCAAAACAAAATTTTTAATCTATAATTACAAGTATGAAAATTTTAGTAGTTGATGATGAAAGGGATATTCAAACGCTGTTTGAGCAGCGGTTTAGAAAAGAAATCCGGGAAAAACTGGTTGACTTTATTTTTGCTTTCTCCGGCGAAGACGCACTAAAATATTTAAACGAGCATGAGCATGAGGTAGTATTAATTTTGTCTGATATAAATATGCCGGGCATGAGCGGCCTCGAATTATTGGAACGTATAAAACATAAATATTTAGTACCCCCGCCCGTTGTAATGATGATCACTGCTTATGGAGATGCTGAAAATTTTAACATGGCCAAACAGTTGGGTGCAGATGATTTTTTGACAAAGCCCGTAGATTTCAACTTATTAAAAGAAAAGCTTAAAATATTAAACTGATGGCAAAAATATTAGTGGCAGATGATGAAGCAGATTTGGAAATGCTTATCAAACAAAAATTTCGTCAAAAAATAAGGGAGCAGAAATACGAATTTATCTTTGCCATCAACGGCAACGATGCACTGGTTAAAATTCAGCAAAATCCAGATATTGATATTGTATTGAGCGATATAAATATGCCGGAGATGGATGGGCTAACCTTACTAACCCGCCTCAACGAATCGAGCCCGTTAATAAAAGCAGTGATTGTATCAGCCTATGGCGATATGGAAAATATCCGCACAGCTATGAACCGTGGCGCATTTGATTTTATCACCAAGCCCATCAATTTTGATGACCTCACCCTTACCATCGATAAAACAATGCGCCATGTAACCCATATAAGGGAAACAATAAAAGCCATTAAGGAAAATAATATCCTTAAAATGTATGTAGATGAAACGGTGCTCAATTTTATGGGCAGCCGTGAGTTTGAATCTTCACTCATGCTGAATGAAACGGTAGAAGCTACGGTGGTTTTTATTGACATCTGCAGCTTTACTTCCATCAGCGAAAAAGAATCACCTGATACCGTGGTGGATTTACTCAATAATTATTTTGAGGTAATGGTAAACGAAATTATTACACAGGGAGGTAGTATCGATAAATTTATTGGCGATGCCATCATGGCTGTGTTTAAAGGCGATTATCATTTAGACAGGGCAATAGATGCTTCACTTGCCATTCGAAATAAAATCAGGGGCCTGCCTTCTTTGTCAGATACTATTTCATTTACTCCGCAGGTATCTATCGGTATCAATAGTGGCGAAATGATTTCAGGTAATATCGGTTCCGCAAAGCTCCGGCGTTTAGACTATACAGTTATAGGCGATGTAGTAAACATAGCACAACGCCTGCAATCTGCCGCTTCCGAAAGCCAGATAGTAATCAATGAAACATCTTACGTAAAAGTAAAAGAGTCGTTTAATTGCCGCAAAGTAGGCGAGATAGTGTTGAAGAATAAAACCAACCCTATGATGGTGTATGAAGTAATGGATTAACTACCAGTATCCCTTTTTTATTCCCCCTTATCTCATTTTATAAAAGTATTTTTTGAACAAGCCGGGAAGCATTGAGCAGCATCGTTGTGTCACTCCCTTCTACCGCATACCTATGTGGATCTATACCCACATTATTTGTTCAACTACATGAGTAAGTATAAAAATCATCAGTAAATATTTCTTCTATCATCTTTCTTTTTCGTGTTAGAAATAGTCAATTATTTACGCCAAATTATTGCACAATTTAAGCTGGTTTTACCGTAAGATAAGTTGCTGCTGTTTCATCCATCATTACCACACCTTGCGAATGCATACGAATTATACCGGCTGGCATAAGTATATTTATTTCTTCTTCAAGCGCCTTCTTCATTACTTCAGCTTTTTTTAAACCACTCGCCATCATCACCAGTTTTTTACTTTCCAATACATGCTTTAATCCCAATGTAATCCCTTGCTTTAAAACAGTATTTTGTTGAAAGTATTTTTGCCCTATCAACCGGGTGATATCATCCAGGTTTATTACATGCGCATAAAGGTCTGCGGATACCCCCGGCTCATTAAACCCCACATGGCCATTCAACCCAACACCCACCAGCATCAGGTCAATACCACCTTTTGCTGCAATTGCTTCATCCATTTTTTTACATTCCCCAGCCAGGTCTGTTGCCATACCATCAAATAAATGAACCTGCGAAGCGGAAATATTCAGCGGCTTAAAAAGCCTGCTTTCCAAAAAATAATGACAGCTACCTTCATTTTCCGGCAAAATGCCCACCCATTCATCCAGGGCTATAAAAATGCAGTGTGAAAAATCTACTTGTTCATCCATTGCTTTTTTAACCAGCAGTTCATAAGCTACTGCCGGGGTATCCCCGGTGGCCAGGCATAATACTGCGGTTGGGTTATTTTTTACTGTTGCAAGGATTGCTTCAGCTGCCTCTAAGGAAAGTGTGTGATGATCTTTATAAATGTTTAATTGCATGGGTGATACTTTAGTTATTTTTCATTTTCTAAAAAATTAATTACATCCATTAATTGTGGACTAATACCCGTTCTGATATACAAGCCCGAAACAGCATTGGCAAAAATAAGCGATGAAGCAGCATCTAATTGCATTAATTGACCGGCACAAAAACCTGCGTTGAAGTTATCTCCTGCACCCGTAGATATTTTTGGGTTTCTTGTAAAAAAACTTTTACTGGTGTATATGCCCGCCTCATTAAATTGGATTGCTTCGCCGGATGAATGCAGCACCAATGTGTCGATAGAAAGTTTATCAAAAATTTTTTCTCCTAAATGAATAAGGCCTTTATCAGTGCCGCTCTTATATAATGCCTTGTAAACAAGCTTTGCCTCATTCCCGTTTAAACCTAACATCACTCTTGTATAACGTGAAAACTTCTTTATAAGTGATAGCACATCCCTTATGGATTCACTACTTCTTTTTGAGCAATCTGAAAGGTCAAAAAAAGATAGTTGCTTTTCAACCGGTAAAACGTACCGCGGAAATACATCCGTTAAAAGTCCTTGCCAGATTTCACCGGACGCATCACTTTCAGCCCAGTTAACCATGCATAACAAATCGCTCTTTTTATACAAATCTACCAGGGTGTCAATACCTATTCTATCCTTTATATGTTGCCATCCGCAATTATTCAGTGAACCCATTTGGCCAAGTATTATTTTACCATCATTAAATTCAATTGCAGTTGACATTCCCGGATCGGTAAAGCTGTGTAAATGACAATTGGAAGACATGTTTGTAAACACAGGATGCAATTGTGGAAAACCCAGGGCACCGATACAATTCACAGAAATGCCCATGCAGCCAAGTGCATTCGACATAATAGGCATATTACCCCCGGCCTTAATACTTTTTTCTTCCAGTTCAACACTAAAACTTGCACCTTCTTTTTCAAGGATATAATTTCCAAATGTTTTTTTTGTATTAAAAAAAACGGGTGTTTTTTTTGAGGGTTTGTTTTTAATAATCTTTACAATGCTATCTACAAAACCATCAAAACCGGCAGTAACATTATTTGATGTAAGGAGAGTGCCCTGTTTTTTTAGTGTGTCAATTAATTGAACAATGATTTCAGCAGTATCGTTTTTACCCCGGTTGATTTAATTTTTTTTATTACTGAATGATATGGTTAACAGCTACTAAGATAGCCAACCTTTTTTCAGCGATCATGCTTTTCAGTATTCATTTTTTTTATTTTCTGCAATCACTTATACATAATCCGGCAGGGTTCTTTCCATCGCAATTGCTTTGGGAAAAAGGAGATTATTTTCCAGGTGAATATGGAGATGTAAATCATCTTCAAATTCTTTCAATAAAGCAAAAGTTACTTTGTATGTATTACATGCATCAACAGGTGGGGTATAATTGTTACTTAACGATTCAATATGCCTGAAACGTTCTCCTTCAGTATCATGTTCCTGCATCATTATTTCTATTACGTGTTCAATAAATCCTACACCCGGTTGATCAATTTGTTCTTTACTCAACCGTGCCTCTACCATTTGCCGGATATAAGGGAATAATACCTGTTCTTCTTTTTTCATGTGCAAAGCTAATTCGGCTGCTGATGCATTGAACTGACTTGAAATTTCGAAAAGTTCCGGATGATTTTTGCCATGTACTTCGCAAATTTTATCAAGGTATTGTTTTAGGAGGGGTGTTTTTTCTGCCACATAGCGATGGTGTTTTTTCTCAATGTAATCTGCCAGCAAATCAAGCGGCCACGATTGATAATCGGGAGCTTTTTTTTCCTGTTGCCGGGTTGCATTATTTAATCCGGCAATCAATACTCCCGGCGCTATGTTTTTGTTTTCACATACTTCATTGATCGTCCTGTTGCCCTTACAACAAAAATCAATACCGAACGATTGAAACACGGCTGCTGTGCGGTAGTCTTCTGCTACCATTTCACCTATAATTTTTTCTTCTGTGATATTCATACTATTTAATTTTTTATATTATTTATTTGTGCGGTTTACAATCTAAAGGAAACCACATATTTGCATAATCCACAACGGATAAAATCGTTGATAATATTTTTTGTCCATGCTGTGAAGCTATGCGGATCATCGTTGCATCGCCCTCTTGTACAATATACCAATGGGGATCTTTTTCCACTTGATATTTAATTAACAGGTATAATATTTTTAGCTCGAATTCTTAGGATCGGCATCATAAAAAAGGCGTTAAGAAAATTTGAATGATTATGTCCCGGCGGGCAATGTCATTAAGTTAAGAGATTTCGCCCCAGAGGGGCATCGTGTTTATAGAAATATTCAGCTTTGAAGAATGGGCTCCGTAGGAGCCACGTAAATTACGCGGCTCCTACGGAGCCATATAACCCTGAGATAATTATCAGCTATAAACACGAAGCTCTTACAGAGCTTAACTTAATGATATTGCCTGCCGGGGCAGAATTTCCTAACCCGCTAATTGCGGGGCCTGTTCCTTTTTATTATACGGCTGCTAATCCAAACTAAATAAAATATCCTATTGATATATTGTGGGAAAAGATCCACATTGGTATATTGTACAAGAGTGCGACGCAACGATGTTTAATTGAAATACAAATGCCCGGACAACAACAAAAAAATAATAAAAAAAAAGAAAAAATGCGCCTAAAACTACAGCAGAATCATTTAAAACAGCGGTGTATTAAGCGATACAATAGCATAATAAATTGCCCATCCTGCAAAACCAATCACAATGGCCCAAAACCATGCTGGTGTGGACTTTGGTGTTTCGCTGCCTTCAATTAAAAATTGTTTTTGATCTCCCTTGCCATAAGCATTTATCATTAGCGGAATAATACCATCTACCACCTCATTTGCATTAAGCCCTTCTATTGCAATAGCAGGGCCGTTTCTTACAACAAATGGAATTTTACGGATGCCTTCTTTGCCATTTGGGTCTTTACTTACTATTTTTAAAACATGCTCACCGTCTATTAATTTGCGTGTGTCCAGTTCAAAATTTATCGGTACAGAAAACATACCAAAAGGTTTTACATCATCGTCAATAAAAATGATAACAGAACTTTTATTACTACTCATGCTGCTTTAATTTAAAATTGAGAATTTAATATGATCTGTATTTTTTTCGCCGGGTTTCACCAGCCATTTAATGGTATAAAATAATGTGGCAATTGCTGCTATTGTTATTATTGCTACTCCTACATAATCCCAGTTGCTTGTAGGCCCTGCACCATGCACAATGCCCTTTAATACTTTGGGTTGATTGCGCTCACAAACAGGACATGCAAAGGCAACTATGTTGATTGTAAATAAAAATATGGTAAGGCTTGCTATTTTTTTCATGGTGCATTATTTTGTTATGGGCAGGCTGCTTTTTACAAAAGCCATAATGGTTTTTATTTCTTCGGCAGATACTTTTTTTCCTTTGTTGCCCCAGGCATTTCTTTCGTAATTTATCAGTGCAGCAATTTGTTGTTCAGTAAAACTCATGTTTGTTCCTACGGCAGCCATTGCACCATATTCGGGTCGGGCATCATACCCGTTCATGATAATATCTACATACAATTTTAAATTATCACCATTCACCACACTGCTTCCTTTTAATGGTGGAAATGCACCTTTCAATCCTTCCCCGTTTTCCTGGTGGCAGCTTTGGCAATTGGCAGCATAGAGCGCTTTCCCATCTTCAGTGCCTTCAGCATCTTTTACACCGGCAACCGCCTTACCGTCTTTTTTATATAAAAATTCCAGGGGTTTAACACCTGCCGGCAGCGGCGCTTGTTTTAGCGATTGAATGTATGCTACCAGTTGCAATGCTTCTTTTTTTGCAACTACTTTACCTGGTTTGCCTTGTAAAAAATCAGGCGGTACCATCACAACAATATCTGATTTTGCAGGTTGTAGTTTTATTTCAAACAGCCATTCATACGAAGGCATGATGGATTGCGCAACAACAAGCCTGGGGTTATATAAGTGTAATAAATTCCAGTCTATACCGGGTTGCCTTGCGCCTACATTAGTAAGATCTGGGCCGGTACGTTCGGTGCCCATTAATGTAGCAGTGTTTTGCCAGATACTTGTGCGGCCAATATTGGCATAATCAGCGGCCATGCCCGGCCGTGAGCCGAATACTTTATCCATTTCTACATTACGTACCTGCTGCGAATGGCAACCCACACAGCCCTCAGAAATGTACACCAGCTTACCAGCCAATGCATCGCCGGCAAGTGGTGCAGTGCCCGGTAGCGGCGCATTGTTATTTTGATTTTGAAATGCCGGCATTATTGCTACAAGGCAGGTTAACAGCAGGAAAAATCCACCAGCTATCGGGTATAATTTTTTATGGTCACTAAATACTCTCATATTTTTCCTGGCTTTTGGTTGTTTGTGTTTCTAATATTTTAAAGGCTGCTGCTTTTACATCTACATCAACTACTTCCCTGTTTACCATTTTATAAAAATTGTAAGCAAATACAATGTGCGAAATAAACATCAGGCTTCCGCCGATTGCCCTCCATATCCAGTAATCAAACATCATCACCACACTGTCAATAAATGGTTTTCCGTCCATCCACATCAGGCCCCTTAATGTGGCACCGATAGATAATGGAATGGTATAAAACAAGAGCCCGATAAATGCCAGCCAAAAATGAATACCTACTATATGCTGCGGTGGCTCCTTGCAATTTAACCGTGGGATAATTACGTAAGCACCTCCCCAAATTACAAACGTGATGATGCCATAAAATCCGGCGTGCGCATGGGCTACGGTAAAATCTGTAAAATGCCAAACCAGGTTGGTAAACTTAAAAGCTTCGGCTGTGCCCTGCATGGATACAATAAAATAATAGATAACAGCAACTAAAAAAAATGGCAGCGTATAGCTGTTGGCAACTTTATGCCACTGGCCTTTAAATGTCATACTAAAATTAATGGTGGCTGCCACTACGGGGATAATCATGCCTGCACTACCAACGATGGCAATGGTTTGCAGCCACCAGGCAATGGGTGCAAATATAAAATGGTGGGTACCGATGATGGTATAAAATAGTATTTGGGTCCAAAAGGCGAGGATGCCCAGGCTATACGCATAGATAGGTATATTCACCTGCTGCGGTATAAAATAATATAACAGGCCGAGGGTAAAAAGTGTGAACCACATACCCACGCCGGAGTGCATAAAGTAACCTTGTACAATAGTTTCACTTACTCCATCCTGCCAAAAGGGTAAGTAGGCTGTTAAGGCAACAATGATTGTAAAAATAATTGCAGAAATAATGTACCAGTTTGAGATATATATTTCTTTGGTAGTTCGCTTTGCTACTGTTAAAATAAAATTAGCAAGCGTAAGTATTAATGCCACCGCAAACAATGCCATCACCGGCCAAATATATTCCCTGAATTCTCCGCCCCCGTTATTCATTCCGGCCATCAGGCAAATTGTACCCAGTATCACCATAAGGTTGGTAAGCCAGAGTGCAATCCACCCCCATTTAATGCTGTATATTTTGGTGTTGCTTACGGTGGGTACCACATAATATCCCAGGCCAATCATGCCCAACGATGCCCAGCCCCAAAACACAATGTTGGTATGTACCGGGCGCAACCTGCCAAAGCTTAGCCAGCTTACATGATCCACATCAGGCGCTACAAACTTAATGCCCAGGTACTCACCAATACCTGTACCTATTACTAACCAAAACGTAGCACAACCGAGGTACCAGAGTATAAGTTTTGAAATATCATGGGGTAAATTTGGCCGTTGAGCCGCTTTCTTTTTTGCAGCTGTAAAATGTATCTGGTGGATATCATTAATATTATGAAAGATGCCTTTTTTATCTTCCGGCTGTTCTCCACCTGATAGTTCATTATTGGTGAGGTTATAATCCAATGCTGTTTTTCTTGTAGTCAATTCTTTTTCCAGTTCCGGGTTGTTGATACTTTTTAAATGCTCGGCAAATTCTTCTGCTTCTTTTAATTTGTCTTTGTTAAAGAAACGCTTCGTTGCATTATTTGCTTTTACCAATGCAAACACAGTTCCTAATAATATTGGGATAAGCAATAATACAATTGTTATAATTATACCTGGTTGGCTAAGTAATGGCTCGCTGGGTTTCGTTTGTGCAAATAAATTGCCTGCAGAAAGTAACATTAATAACAGGCTAATGATCGCTTTTGATTTAATGTTACCAGCTTCCGTATCTGTAGCATCACTGGATTTTTTTTTCATTTTAAGTAAATGCTGTAGTTGGTCCCGGTCCAGGTTTTTTAAGTAATCTGTAAAGTGCCTTTCTTTTCCTTCTTCTCTCCATTTATTATTTTCTGTAACCTGGTTTTTAAACTTTACATACAGGCTGCCAACTACAATTACCAGAAACACGATGAACCCTATAAATATTAACCACATCCCAAGCGTATTGTCTTTGTTACTTAGAATATTTCTTGCATCCTGTGCATACATTGTTGCTGTTAAAAAAACTGTTGGCAGTAGTGCTGCTATTTTAAACTGGTTGCTTTTCATACTATTGAAACTGGGTTGATGTTTAAAACATTTTTATGTTAATTCCTGTATACACAATAAATCAGTTGCAGTCATTATTTAATGACGCAGTGTTATAATCGCAAATCTATACCCGGCAACAGTGTTGCATAATGACGAGGGTTAACCAGCTATATGACAGTACTCATATTTTAGATGGTTTTAACTATGAGGGGCTTCTAAATAATTACGGAAGTGTTTTAAATCTGGTAGGCTATTAAGTACGATGGATCAAATTCAATGCCTCCTTTATGTAGTTGTAAAGTATCAAAATTGTATTGATAAACAGGTTGCAAATTGAACTGGAGAAATCTCTATTGCTCAACATGAGCAATTATGTAGGCAGAGTTGCTATGAATTTATAACGGCCCGGGATAAATACCTGCTGGCAATAGTTATTATGTATCACAACTAAAAAAAGGGGCGAAGAATTTTTTATCCGGGCTATGAAGCAATGGGCAACATCGTTGCATCGCCCTCTTGTACTATATACCAATTGGGATCTTAAATTATGTTTTAAATAATAACTAATATTCCTCCTTTGGTACATTTCAATATTTTGGGAAGGGGTAAGGGAGGTTTTAGGATGTTATCATAAGTGAAATTGTCAAAAATGTCGTTATGAATTTAAGCATGGTTCGAATGAGCTGGCATGTAACACTATTATTACTACTACAGTTATTAAAGAATGCATTACATAAAATTATCCGAATCCCTGTACGCTTTTATCAAGGCAAGTTCGCCTTCTTTACCAGGTTTTGCGATGCCATGTTCCATACCCAACACACCTTTAAAACCTTTGTTATAAATATGCCTGAAAATATTTTTATAATTCATTTCACCTGTGGTGGGCTCGTTGCGGCCGGGGTTGTCACCAATTTGCAGGTACCCAATTTCATCCCAGGTTTTATCAAGGTTGTTAATGATATTCCCTTCATTGCGCTGCATGTGGTACATATCAAATAAAAATTTACAGGCCGGGCTGTTTACCGCCTGGCAAATCATAAAAGTCTGGTCGCTGTGGCGCAAAAAAAGATCAGGGTTGTCACTCAATGCTTCAAGCACCATCACCAACCCATGGGGTGCTAATATATCAGATGCTTTGCGCAACGCATTAATCACATTGGCTGTTTGAAAGTCAGGTGATAAGGCCCGTTCATAATTACCCGGTACTACAGTCATCCATTTGGCGTTGCAACGTTTGGCAACTTCTATTGCTTCTTTACAATCTTTCATCATCAGGTCAAGCCACTGTTGCTTGCCGGTAGTAAGGGTTGTTTTCCAATGCCAGTTCTCAGAAGTAATTACAAAAACACCCATCGTCATCCCCAGTTTTGCCAGGGTATCTCCAATTTTTTTTTGTTGCTCAGGAGTTCGGCCCATCATGCCATTGTCTTCTATTGAGCGGAAACCCATACTATGTGCAAATTTTATCTGGTCAACAAAATCCTGTCCGGCATGGTTGCGAAACATCCCATCATGGATGCCATAATTAAGATGGAACGGTTTTACATCTTCACCATTATTTTCTTTTTTAGTGCCTGCAAATGAAGCGGCCTGTGTAAATAAAGCGCCACCTGCCAAAAGGCTTTGTTGCATAAATTTTCTGCGTTGCATGGTATATATTATTTGAGTGCTAAATTTACCTATATTAACTTATAAAAATCAACATATTGATTCGCTACCTTGGTTGCTTATTCCTTTTTTTCGGTATTTTTTTCACAGGCTTTGCCCAGCAGAAACGTTTTGTTTTTTCTCAACAAAAAATGGGCTCGCCCTTTACAATTATTTTTTATCATCATGATACTGCTACTGCTGCCAATACTGCGGAACAATGTTTTCAACTGGTAGATTCGCTGGTGTATATTTTCAGCGATTATATCGAGAGCAGCGAACTAAACAGGTTGTGCGCCACTGCAGGTAGCGGAACCAATGGATTTAAAGTTTCTGCTCCGTTGCTGAATATTTTATGGTTATCAAAAGAGGCTTTTGAAAAAAGCTTTGGCAGCTTTGATATTACCCTGGGCCCGGTAACAAGGCTTTGGCGTAAAGCAAGAAAAGAGAAAATATTTCCTACAGATAAAGCAGTACAGCAAAAACTTGCGCTAACTGGCTTTAATAAAATACAGATTGATCCTACTACAAATACCGTAAAACTTTTACAGCAAGGAATGCAACTTGACCTTGGTGGAATTGCACAGGGGTATATTGCCCAAAAGGTAATTGACCTGTTAACCGAAAAAAAAATACTAAATGCACTAGTTGATGTAAGTGGTGATATTGTTGCCATTGGTAACCCACCCGGCACACAAGGCTGGACGGTTGGAATAAACCTACCCGAAAGTAAGGAAGACCTGCTGCCACAAACATTGCTTATCACCAACAAAGCGGTTACCACTTCCGGAGATGTGTACCAGTTTATGGAACACAATGGAAAACGATATTCACATATTAACAATCCTGCAACAGGCTATGGCATTACCTCGCAGCGTAATGTAACTGTAATTGCAAACGACGGAACACTGGCAGACTGGCTTACAAAAGCCTGCAGTATTTTACCATTAAAATCTGCAAAAAAACTGGCTACTAAATTAGGTGCAGAAGTATTGATAGTAGAAAATAAAAGGGGGAAATTGAGGTTTCATGCTACCGGTGGATTTAAGCATTTTTGGAAACCTACTACGAAGTAAAATGTTTTTATGCATTAAATGAATCAGGATATAACGTAAGTAAAGCTCCACAAAGGTATGCGGTGCAAGTGAGTGACACAACGATGCTTAATTGAAAACAAATGCCTCTATCGAATAAATAAAGGCAACCAATAGGATTGCCTTTATTTGTATTCCAGTAAATATTTAAGCTGTAACCTAGTGGCTCTTTTTAAGTATACTGTAAAACCGGTTGTTGAATGCAACAAACTCTTTTTCCAATAAATCGATGGTGCCCTCTTTGCTGGCCGACAATGGCTCCAGCGCAGTGGCAACTTCGAGGTAAACATCGCTGAGGCGGCGGCGATATTTAAATTCATCAAAGAAAATTGTTTTGCGATTAAGCTCCAATATTTCGTTGCGCATATTTTCTAATTCTCCCAGGGATATTTCCTGGATGGGGGTTTTTCTTAAAGAAGTAATTGTTCTGTCAATTGAATCTACCAACACCGCTAACTTTTCGTGTAGTA
>JANMVB010000518.1:0-1649 GCA_031392305.1 Ferruginibacter sp. | reverse complement strand
ACCCCGGTAATAATCACCAATAATATTAAGCGGAAAGATGTTTTGTGCATAGCAATATTTTAAATTTAATCATTTTAACATACGCAAAAATCCAGCTAAAGTTTGTTTCAAATAATAAATTAACAATTTTCAGCCTATATCTAATTAATATTTTATTTCTCCTACCTTTTTGATAAGAAAGCTCTTTACCGAAAAGTATAATAAATATATGGAATGGGCAATAGCAAAATTCCCTGCTTTGTATTTTCTTTTTGAAATAATTCATGTGAAAATTGCCATTACATCCAATTAAGACCCTACTATTTTGTCGTTTTTTTTAATTTGACTACAGTTTAAAAATCACATTTAGTCTGCGGCAAAAGGTGCATTAAAATTGTCGCTGTCTGGTGGGACACCAGCAAGCGGCAGCCAGCCGTGTGCGATGTACTCACCCGCCAGTACCTTTAATGGAGTAGCCACAATTATAAATGCACCCCCTGCAAACAATTTCTTTTTATTTATACGCTTACTTCTAATTTTGTGCATTATTTCAAAAATTCTTGGTGCTGTATAATTATATTTCACTTTGTATCGTTATAGGTAACTGGTATCCCTGAAAGTGATTGCCTTAAATTATTAACGAAAAAATTGTTTTGAAGGTATGGCTCATGGTTGGTACAGGCATTGCAAGTTTTTTAAGTGTTTGTACCCAAGAAAAAATCTTTTGAACATTAATTGTTCGTACCTGGGGATAGTTATCATTAATTGATCTTTCAATACTATCAGCCGGTTGCCGTAAACGCTTTGTAAATATTTTAAAAGTTTAAAAAATTATTATAAAAATTGAATATAAATTCTAATAAAGTTACCGCCGCAGGTTTGCTTATTGCGCTGGGGATTATTTACGGAGATATAGGCACATCGCCGCTCTATGTTTTAAACGCAATTATAAAAGATAAGGAGGTAACCGATCAATTGATATTAGGTGCTTTATCCTGTGTTATCTGGACGCTCACTTTACAAACTACCGTAAAATATGTTATACTCACCCTACGTGCTGATAACAGGGGGGAAGGTGGGATATTTTCCCTTTTTGCCCTGGTGCGTAGGAGGCGAAAATGGCTCGTATTCCCGGCAATGATTGGTGGGGCTGCATTGTTGGCTGATGGGATGATCACCCCTCCCATATCTGTTACCTCCGCTATCGAAGGCTTGCGCAATATTGAAGCCTTTCAGGATATTTCTGATGTAAGGATTGTAATGATTGTACTCGCCATACTCACATTATTATTCTTTGTTCAGCAGTTTGGTACGGCTTCTATTGGTAAATTTTTTGGGCCGGTAATGACCATCTGGTTCCTCATGCTGGGGATTTTAGGTAGTTTACATATTTTTGACGACATCCATGTTTTCAAAGCATTCAATCCCTATTACGCTTATAACCTGCTTACAAATTACCCCCAGGGTTTTTGGATATTAGGTGCTGTGTTTTTATGCACCACCGGCGCCGAGGCACTTTATTCTGACCTTGGGCATTGCGGAAAAAACAATATCCGTATGTCGTGGATTTTTGTAAAAAGTACCCTTATCCTAAATTACCTTGGCCAGGGTGCATGGCTCTTGTCGCACCACGGCGGGCAAATTATTTCTGAAGAAATGATTGTGAAAGG
>JANMVB010000510.1:0-1608 GCA_031392305.1 Ferruginibacter sp. | reverse complement strand
CTGGGGGATTACTTCAGAACAAATTACGCGGGAGTGGTCTCAGGATTTCAGTATCCGGCTGAGATCGTGGCAAATGTGAGCAATTTTGTAAAGACAGCTGCGCTTTGGGTACTTGTGATCGCCATCATCCTATCAATACTGGTTATTATATCTATTGATAACACCATCAGGCTGGCAATGTACAGCAACCGTTTCCTGATAAAAACCATGCAAATGGTTGGCGCTACCCGGGGCTTCATTGCAAAGCCGCTAAATATACGGGCTATCCTTAACGGATTGATTGCCGCCATCATTGCCATCATTGCAGTATTCGGTTTTATCTTATTGGTAGAAAACTTTATACCCTGGCTCCGCTTGTTAAGGGATGGAGGTAATATGGCACTTATCAGTTCGGGTATCCTGATACTGGGTATCACTATTTCACTGTTAAGTACCCATCGTTCGGTGTTGAAATACCTGCAAATGAAACTGGATGACCTTTATTAATTGATAATTGTTTAATTGATAAAGGATAGTTGATTAATAGATAATTTTTACGATGGTGTGGTTTGCACGTGAAATTATATTTGAATTAAGCACCGTTTGAAAATTATTACTTTTATTTGCACTTTAAAAAAATAACATGAGCATAGATAAAAAACAACCGGTTACAGGTGGATTATTTGGAAAAGAAAATTACATCCTGATGCTGGCCGGCCTGGTAGTAATGGCGATTGGCTTTTTTTTAATGGCTGGTGGCAAAAGCACCGATCCTACAGTATTTAACGACAACGATGTTTACAGTACCACAAGGATAACCATTGCGCCGCTTTTAATTATTGCAGGTTTCATTATTGAAATTTTTGCCATTATGAAAAAACCAAAAGAGGCGTAGTGGGTAAAATGAAAAGGGTAAAAAAGTTTATAAGGTAAATAAAGTATCAAGGGTTATAAGTTATTGAGTTTATGAATCAGCAATTTTTTCTGCTTACATAACTTATTAAAAATATATTTTTAAATGCGATGTTTTAATATCGCATTTTTTATTTGGTAATGCAGGTATTACTATAACGAAATCTATTTATTTATACTTTGCATAACAGCGTGGCAAACCTCAGAGGTTTTAAAAACCTGTGAGGTTTTTTCAACGGTCTTCTAAATATAATGTGGGAAAAGATCCACATTGGTATGACGTACAAGTGAGTGACACAACGATGTTGATCAATGCAGTAGTGTTTGGACAAACTGTATTGGAATTTATACTGAGCAAAACTATTGATAAGGCATACTTACTTTAAAAACTGAAATCATTCATAAATGAATACCATTCAATCCATCATTGTTGCCATTGTAGAAGGGCTTACCGAGTTTTTGCCTGTGTCATCTACCGGGCACATGATCATTGCAGAAAAACTTTTAAATATTGAGGAAACAGATTTTACAAAAGTGTTTACCGTGGCCATACAATTAGGTGCTATACTTGCGGTTGTGGTACTTTACTGGAAACAGTTTTTTGATTTTAAGAACTGGCAGTTTTATGCAAAACTGGTAGCGGCAGTTATTCCGGCTTTGCTTGTTGGATTTTTATTTTCGGATAAAATTGATGCCTTGCTGGAGAGTGCACTTACG
>JANMVB010000509.1:0-6538 GCA_031392305.1 Ferruginibacter sp. | reverse complement strand
CAACCTTCTTATGGTAACGGTACTTCATTTGCCTGCCCGATAATGGCGGGTATCGGTAGCTGTTTATGGCAGGCCTTTCCTGAAGTAAATAATATGGCAATTATTGATGCCTTGCGCAAATCATCGGATAAAGCAACTTCGCCGGATGACCGCACCGGTTTTGGTATCCCTGATGCAAAAAAAGCATTTGTCTCCTTATTGAAAAAACTATACACTCAACAAATAGCAATTGATAATAGTTGCCATGCAAACATAAACTGGACGGTAAAATCTGCAGCAAACATGACTGTTGTGATAGAAAGAAAGTTACCTGCAGATGCTGATTATACTGCAATACAAACACAGGTGTTTTCCGGCAGTTTTGCCCAACGCAACTTTACCTTTTCCGACGACCTTACTGCTTTGCCAACTGGTATTAATATTAAATATCGGCTAAAAATGAGCATCGCTGCTGATACAAGTTTTTACCTCGATTCCGCCTCCATAAATTATACTACCGGCTGTAACGCAGTTACAGAAAAAATAACTATCAGCCCCAACCCGGTAACGGATAATTTAACTGTGTTGATTGCAAGAAATAATCCTGTAAGTGCTACTATTCTTATTCATTCTATAACAGGGCAAATGGTTTACAGCAATACACAGCAGGTAAGCGGAGCACAAACAATCAGCATTCCGATGAAGCAAATGGGCCGAGGAGTTTATATAGTAACGGTGTATTTAAATAATAAAAAGGAAGTTTTAAAAAAGATTGTTCGGTAATAATTGATCTGCCTTTTACTGAACCTATACTGGTAAATAGTTAAAAATGTGAAATTCTTTTTTGTCCGAACGAAGCAGCAGCCATGGTCAGCATCGTTGCATCGCCCTCTTATACTGAATACCAATTGGCATCTTTAATTGCGGTATAAGTAAAGACAATTATTACCACTTTTGGAACTCCCGATTTTCAGGGAAAGCCTGTCCCAATTTATCGGGAGGAACAGTGGCATCATTCCTTTACCCCTATGCGTATAGTTTTTTTTCAAAAATTGCTACAAACATTGTATCAGCTTTCTTATCGTAACCTTTTAGTAATTGCTGGTACAGCAATTTACAATCAAATTTTTCCAGGATAAAGCCTGCTATCAATTCATTTTCTTTTTTAAAAACTGAGCAGGTTATATAAACAAATATGCCTCCTGCTTGCAGGTGATGAAAAGCACGGGAAACAATTCTTCGCTGTAGCTCACTATACTCAGTAATAGAAGTTTTTTTAAAGTAGCAAAGCTGCTCAGGCGTTCTGCCCCAGGTGCCGCTGCCGGTGCAGGGCGCATCACAAATCACCAGATTAAAGCTTGAGGGTTCAGGTTTAAAATCAGGCTGGCTGATATCTGCTATGAAGTATTTGTATTCTTTTATACCTGCCTTTTTAAACCGCTGATGAAGGTTTAATATAATTCCTGGCCTTATATCAGAAATAGTAATTTCAATTTTACGCTGAAAAATATCATTCAGCAAAATAGATTTGCCACCACTGGCTGCACAACAATCCCATGCAGTAACAGGCAGCTTTAATTTTCCATTCGTTAACTTATTTTGTATATCATTATTTTTAAAAAAGTTCAACACCTGCTGCGAATTATAATCCTGTATTACTACTTCTTTATCTACAATAAATAAATCTTCTACATTTGTTGAAGCTGGCAACTGTACACAATCTTCACCAATTAGCTGGTAGCATAATTTAGATTTTTCGAGTTTTTTAAAAGCAGTTATTTTTGTTTGGGGGCGTATCCTTAAAAAGAGATTTGGCTGCACCAGCAATGATTCGAAAAATATACCTGGTTCAATACCTGCACTCAACTCATCATTAAAAGGAAAAATATCGCTCAATGAAAATTCCTCCTTCACGAGGGATATTTTTTTATGCAGTGGTTCGGAAATTAATTTATTCCATTCAGGCTTTAACCTTTTTAAAAATTCTGAGGGTACGTTTTCACATAAAAAAAAAGCGAGTAGCATTTTTTCCGACTTCTTTAAGCCCGTTGAAGCAAAGCCTAATCTGAAAAAATTAAAACAAAGGTTGGTAATTTGGCGCCTGTCTTTTGCCCCGTACTTTTTATTAGCAGAAAAATACTGTTTTATAAAAATGGCAAAAGGTTTTTCACCATTAAAGGATTCTATTACTGTTAGGGACGTATTTATATAAGAGTAAAATCGACTCATTCGTAAAATGTAATGGCTGTAAACTAAACAGCCTTCAATTTATATTTAGAAAGATTTATTGTTATTGAAAGTATTATTGAATACAAAAGTGTAGCGCATTGAGGGGGCAGGTGGGTTTGTTTTATTATCGTTCTCCACAAAAATTTATACATAACTGTAAATAAGTGATGTTGCTTTGATCAATAAATGGTTTTCATTTAAAACACAATTAAAGATGCCAATTGGTATTCGGTACAAGAGGGCGATGCAACGATGATCCAAATTGCTTTGCAGCCGGGACCAAAAAAAATTTTATTCACTAATTAATTCGTTGTGTAGTTTGTTTCAAATTTGCTGAGTAGATATTTAAATCTCCAGCAAACTTTTCATAGGGTCTTTACCAAATAACAACAATGCCGGGTTTTCCAGAAATTCTTTAACCCTTACCAAAAAACTTACAGACTCCCTGCCATCAATTATGCGGTGATCGTAACTAAGTGCCAGGTACATCATTGGCTTTATTACTACCTGGCCATTGATAGCCATTGGCCTTTCTTGTATTTTATGCATACCCAGTATTGCACTTTGCGGTATATTAATGATTGGCGTACTCATTAAAGAGCCAAATACGCCGCCATTGGTTATAGTAAAAGTGCCGCCACTCATTTCTTCAATAGTTAGTTTACTTTCTTTGGCTTTACCTGCAAGCTCTACCACTTTCTTCTCAATATCTGCCATGCTTAAGCTTTCAGCATTTCGTATAACCGGCACTACCAAACCTTTTGGGGCAGATACAGCAATGGATACATCACAATAATCGTGATAGACAATATTTTCACCGTCTAACAGTGCGTTTACTGCGGGCCACTCCTGTAATGCAAAGCAGCAAGCCTTGGTGAAAAAACTCATAAAGCCAAGGTTTACCCCGTGTGTTTCTTTAAACTTATCCTTGTTCTTCGCCCTTATATCCATGATGGCACTCATATCTACTTCATTAAAAGTAGTGAGCATAGCGGTGGTGTTTTTTGCCTCTACCAACCGACGGCTAATAGTTTTGCGCAGGTTGCTCATTTTCTCGGAACGGTCAATGCGGCCAAACAATTCCACACCGGGCTTACGACCCGGATGATTGAGCGCTTCCAATACATCCTGCTTTAAAATTCTGCCGTTGCTCCCGGTTGCACTTACTGTTTTTGCATCTATTTTTTTATCAGCGATGATTGCTGCTGCAACCGGTGTTGCTTTAATATCTGTTGAAGGTTTTGGTTGCTCTGCCGGAGTTTTAACTTGTACTTCTGCAGGTTTTGCAGCTTCTTTTTTAATTTCCGGTGCAGCAGCGGGAGTACCTTCCGGTTTGGCTGCAGCCGTATCGATACTACATACGATATCACCTATTTTTAAAGTATCCCCCTCGGCAGCGATGGTTTTTAAAGCACCTGCCTGTTCTGCATTTATTTCGAATGTTGCTTTTTCACTTTCCAGTTCGGCAATTACCTCATCCCTTTCCACCCATTCGCCATCTTTTTTTAACCACTTAACAAGGGTAACTTCTGTAATACTTTCGCCTACAGTAGGAACTTTTATTTCTATTGCCATTGTATTTTTAATTTGGGCAAATTTCGGGTAATTTAAATTATTAATGAAATCGTTCTGAGAAAATATATAAGCAAAAAAATAAATTTAAAAATACCCCATTTGGATTATTGTATTTTAAAGTTCCATCCTTTATCTTTATATTCGATACTGATAAAAAGCTCCCCACTTAATAGACAAATCAATCCGTTTACTAAATAAATTTTTATCAGATAAAATAAACTTATATTTTTAACAGCATAGACCAAAACTCTTTATCAAGTTAAATTTTTACTCCATGAAATTTATACAATTAACTTCCATTTTTTTACTTATAGCCCTCGCTGATTCAAATACTTTATCTGCGCAGCTTTTTATAGATAATGCCCAGTTTTTTATACAACCAGGGGCATCAGTAACGGTACAAGGAGATGTAACCAGTAATACTGATATACAAGGAACGGGAAAGATAATATTGAAAGGTGCAGCCAATCAAAATATTAATATGGGTGGGTTTACTATTCCCAACCTGGAAATGGACAATGCTGCAAACGTAACTTTAACCGGAAATTTAAAAGTTGGGTCTTCGCTTTTATTTACAAATGGAAAAATTTTGCTTGATAATTTTAATTTTATAATAGATGCTGCCACTACAATTACTGGTGCAGGAGATAATAAATTTTTAGAAACTAATGGTACAGGTTTCGCCCAAAGAAATATTGGAAATGCTGCAGCATCAAACCAACTTATACCTGTTGGAGTTGGTATAAGGTATGCACCAATTACACTTACGCATACCGGAGGCGTTTACTCATCGGCGCTTTTGAGTGCGCAGGCTAAGTCTGGTAAAAGTCCGAACAGTCATCCCAGGGTTGAGTCATATACAAATATTTACTGGCCCCTTTCCTCAACTGGAATAACTGGCGGAACCTTTACTGGAACTGGAACTTACCCGGCAGATGGAGCGCCTGGTTTTACAGGAACTGAAACTGATATCAGAGGTATGAGTTTCAATGGTACCGATTGGAGCCTTATAGGCGAAGGTCATAATTATACTACCAATACAGTTTCTGCTCAGCTTTCTTCAAATTCAGGACAAATTTTAGGTATGAATAGGTTTGTACTGATGAATTCAAAAGTACTGTTACAAGGAGCAAATCCAGTTAGTGGAATTATGAATGACGCTTTGCGAACAACTCCGAACGTTATCCCTACCACTGAACCTTACAGGGGTGCTCCATATAATTTTGCTACTTTAAATGGAGGAGTTCAGGAAGTTGCTTCAGCATCGGTTTTTAATGATTTGGGTAATAATAATAATATTGTTGATTGGGTTTATTTAGAATTGAGGAATAATGTTACAACGGGCACTGTACTACTTGAAACACGTTCAGCCCTCTTACAAAAAGATGGGGACATTGTTGATATTGATGGAATAAGCCCTTTATATTTTAAGAATCAGGATCCCGGAGATTTTACAGTAACTGTCCGTCATAGAAATCACATGGCTATTTCAACTAACAATGTAGCCGGATCTTACAAAAACCTTTCTCTATCTTCATTAACGCCATCGCTTAATTTCTCATCTCCTTCAACAAATGTTTTAGGTGTTGCAAATACAAATTATGCACAGATTGGCGGGTTCAATATGATGTATGCAGGTAATGCAAATGGAGTTTTAGGTGCCCCATCGCAAAGAGTTTCATATAGTGGTTCAGGAAATGATGCAACTTATATACTTGGCACTTTATTAGGAGGAAATGCCGGTAGTTCAATTGGCACAGTTGCCAGTCCTGTTTACCATTGGGGTGATGTAAACTTTAACAGGCGAGTTACATATAGTGGTTCGGGTAATGATGCTTCATTTATTTTATCAACCCCCTTGGGCAGTAGCGCCAGTAGTATCAAACAAGAGGTTAAACCACTTTAAATTCACTCTTTTAAGAAGTTAATTAATATTAGTATTTATGAAAAAAAATATAACATATCTAACAATTATTTTTAGCCTATCTATTTTTAATATTTATGCTCAGACTGGTAATATTAGATTTACTGCAAAAAAGAACCCTGCACAGGATAACCAGATATTAATTTACGGGAAAAATTTTAGTGTCACTTTGATTTCTGGAATAGTTGGTTCCAGCAATATTACACTTTGCGTAGCTTTTCCAAATACACAATCGGGAACACCAACAATCAGTTCTCCTATAGGAGGGCAAACATTTGATGCCCCTTTAAAAAATGTATCTGGTTCAGATAGCATTTATACCTGGAATGGATTAGGCGCTACTTCTGCTGTGGATTTTCCAGGAGGTGGTACTACGGAGGTTTTATTAGCTGCTGTGACTTTTAACACCGGAGCGCCTGGCGTAACGGCTACTGTAAAAATTGCAGATGTTGCGCTTGCTGGCCCAAGTGGTTTCGATTACTGTTATATAGCACCGGGAGGTATTGAACATAGCGGATATTCAACTCCTTTTTATAGCAATATTGCGTCAGACCCACTTTTAATTAATTCCGGTGGGGCTAACGATGTTTCTTTAATGGGGAACTCTTCTTTAGGAATTTCAAACGTTGCACTTCCAGTAAAATTCCTAGGCTTTAACGCACTTAAAAAAGATAACAACGCTTTACTTAACTGGCAAATTGAAAATGAAAGTGCAATCACCGACAGGTATGAAGTTGAAAGAAGTTTAAATGGTTTAAATTTTTCTACAATTGCTACTTTATTACCAAAAAAGAATGGCAGGTCAACAAATAGTTATGACCTGTCTGATTT
>JANMVB010000477.1:0-4137 GCA_031392305.1 Ferruginibacter sp. | reverse complement strand
AAATCAGATGCAAACAATGTGGTTACTTCGGGATAAAAAATATTTCTTGTCCGGGCTATGAAGCAATGAGCATCATCGTTGCATCGCCCTCTTGTACTAAATACCAATGTGGATCTTTGCCCACATAATAATTAACTAACATAAAATCATAAGAGATAACCCTACGGGAAGTTTTTTAAAAAAATGGATAAAAGTTTAAATAAATACATCAGCGAAACGGGCTTTTGCTCCCGCCGGGAAGCTGATAAATATATTGAGCAGGGCCGGGTACTATCAATGATATGGTAGCAATAAAAGGCAACCGGGTACTACCTGCCGATGTGGTAGAAATAGATGGTGAACCCATCAAACAAAAAGATAAAACTGTTTACCTGGTTTTTAATAAACCGGTTGGCATTACATGCACCACAGATTTAAAAGACAAGTACAATATCATTTCATTTATAAATTACAAGAGCAGGATATTCCCCATCGGCAGGCTGGACAAGCCTTCTGAAGGATTGATATTTTTAACCAACGATGGCGATATTGTAAATAAAATACTAAGGGCAGGCAATAACCATGAGAAGGAATATGTAGTTACAGTAGATAAACCCATTGCCGGAGATTTCATTTTTAAGATGAGCAATGGCATTCGCATTTTAGATACGGTTACAAAAAAATGTTTTGTAAAGCAGGAAGGCAAAAACCGTTTCAGGATAATACTAACCCAGGGGCTTAACAGGCAGATACGCCGTATGTGCCACGCGTTGGGATATAATGTAAGCACCTTAAAGCGGGTAAGGATTATGAATATCACCCTAACCAATTTACCCACAGGCAAGTGGCGTTATTTTACCAACGACGAAATAAAAACAATGGAAGGGTTGGTAGCAACTTCAGCTAAAACAGCAGAAGGAAATAGGTTTATTGATACGGAGGAATGATGTGCAAATGTGAAAATGATTATGTGAGGACGCTAACGGTTATTGAAAGGTACACTAAAAGTTCATCAACAAAACAGGCATACAAATGGACAAATCAACAGAATCGATCAGCAGCCTGGGGCCAGCGCTATTTTATCACGGAACAAAGGCAAATCTGAAACACGGTGAATTTATTGAACCTGGTTTTACATCAAACTATGGGCAAAGAAAGCAGGCCAAATATATCTACCTGACAGCCACTTTGGAAGCCGCTGTTTGGGGTGCTGAACTTGCCGTCGGATCAGCCAGTGAAAGGATTTATATAGTGGAGCCTACAGGCCCAATTGAGGACGACCCCAATTTAACAGACAAAAAATTTCCAGGCAATCCAACAAAGTCTTACCGTTCTTTACATCCGTTAAAGGTAGTGAGCCAAGTAGCAGATTGGCAAGGTCACTCCCCTGAACAACTTAAGGCAATGAAGGATAACCTTGAGCGGCTTAGGCAACAAGGTATTGAGGCAATAGAAGACTAACTAAAATGAAACGAAACCGCCGTTTGAAAATGCAACGGACCACCAACATTGGTTTTGGGCAAGCACTTTGAAGGAGATAATTGAACATGTTTGTTTCAGTATACTATTGAGCTAAATATTAACTGTCGGAATGTTCTGTACGCACAAAGCCGAAAAAAGATTTACGAAGCAAATTACCACAGAAAACCGAAAACCCTATATCCTAAACTGTCCTCTGCTTCAACACTTCATACAAAATAATCCCGGTTGCTACTGATACGTTCAGTGACTCAAAATCGCCGGACATGGGTATTTGAAATTGGGCATCACAAATTTTCATTAGCGGGGCATACACCCCATGCTCCTCTCCTCCCATGATGATGGCACAAGGTTCTGCAAGTTCGAGTTCATATAATTTTTTAGTAGCTGTCATTTCACTGGCAAATACTTTAATGCCGTTCAGGTGAAGCTCATCTACCGTTTTCATTAAACTGCCTACCCTGCAGATAGCTAATTTTTCCAGTGCACCTGCTGAAGTCAATATAGCATCTTCATTCAATGCGCCTACGCCTTTATCCGGAATGATGATGGCATTTACACCAAAGCAAAATGCGCTTCTTGCAATAGCGCCGATGTTGCGGATATCTGTTACACCATCTAATATAAGAAACAAGGGCACCTCCCCTTTTTCAACAATAAATGAAATAATATCCTGTAGGTCCTGGTATTGAATTTTACTGATGATGGCTACGCAACCCTCGTGGTTGCTGATGTTGAAGCTGTTTAGTTTTTCGACCGGCACTTTATTAATGGGCACCAGGTTTTTTTCAGCAAGGGCCCTTATCTCATCAATCACTTCGCCGTGTACGGTTGATTGCAAATAAATACGCTCCAGTGCCTTGCCTGATTGCATGGCTTCGATGATTGCTTTGCGGCCAATAACCAGTGTGCTTTTTTTTGGCCTGTGTTGTTGTTGTCTGAAATTTTTCACGGTTCAAAATTAATCTTATTCAGGTTATAGTTTGCAAAGGATAAATAAGAGGATGTAAACCTTAGTACAAAACAAGTAATGGGTTTAAACCTTAGTAGAAAACAAATAATAGGTGGCAGACCTTATTACCTTATGATCTTATTTGTTTGTTACATTTAATTTTACCAGTTATTTTTAAATAAGGTAATAAGGTTGATCGGTTTTATAAATCGCTTTTCTACTAAGGTTTAAATACAAGTAAATTTTTAAGGTTACGGGAAAGCATGAAAGAAATGTTTTCAGCATTAAAATAGCAAGTGAAAAGGTCGGCCACATTGTGCAGGTAAAGCTCCCCAATGGTATGCGGTACAAGGGAGTGACACAACGGTGTTGCCCATTGCTTCGCTGCCTGTTCAACAAAAATTACAAAATGCTAATCAATAAAAAACCATAAGCTCTTTCAAACTTATGGTTTTCTAAAAGCTCCCGATTTTTTCGGGAGGCCTGGAGAGGCATTTTTATTTTAATCCAAAAACTTTTTTTACATCTTTTACTGCATCCAGTTTTTCCCAGGTAAACAGTTCTACTTTTTTAGTGATGGACTTGCCGTAAGGTGAAGTGAATACTTTTTCCACTACTTCATTCTTTCGCCCCATGTGGCCGTAGGCGGCAGTTTCGCTATAGATTGGGTTACGTAATTTTAAGCGTTGCTCAACAAAATATGGACGCATATCAAAGCATTTCATGTCCATGATTTTACGGGCAATTTCACCATCTGTTAGCGTAACTTTTGATGTGCCATATGTTGTAACGTTAATGCTTGTAGGCTGTGCCACACCGATGGCGTAACTAACCTGCACCAGCACCTCATCGCACAGGCCGGCAGCCACAAGGTTCTTGGCAATATGACGGGTTGCATAAGCAGCGCTCCTATCTACTTTACTTGGATCTTTACCACTAAAAGCACCACCACCATGTGCGCCTTTGCCACCATAAGTATCTACTATTATTTTGCGGCCAGTTAAGCCGGTATCGCCATGTGGCCCGCCGATTACAAACTTGCCGGTGGGGTTAATATGATATTTGATTTTGTTGTTGAAAAGGTGGGCATATTTTGGATATTTTGCTACAACCCGTGGGATAAGGATATTAATAATGTCCTTCTTTATTTTTGCCAACATGGTTTCTTCTTTACCAAAATCATCATGCTGGGTTGATACAACGATGGCGTCTATACGCACTGGATGATTGTTGTCATCATACTCTAAAGTAACCTGGCTTTTTGCATCAGGGCGCAGGTATTTTATTTCTTTATTTTCACGGCGCAAAGCAGCCAGTTCAATCAATAAAAAATGTGCTAGGTCTAATGCCAGTGGCATATAATTTTCAGTTTCGTTGGTTGCATAGCCAAACATCATACCCTGGTCGCCGGCACCTTGTTCTTCTTTCTTCTTTTTATCTACACCCTGGTTTATATCAGCAGATTGTTCATGAATAGCAGAAAGGATACCGCAGGAATTTGCTTCGAACATATACTCACTTTTGGTATAGCCAATTTTACGGATTACACCACGGGCAATTTCCTGTACATCGAGATAGGCTTTGCTTTTTACCTCTCCTGCAAGTACCACCTGGCCGGTAGTCACCAATGTTTCGCAGGCTACTTTACTGTTGGGGTCAAAGGCAAGAAAATTATCAATCAACGCATCACTGATCTGGTCAGCAACTTTATCCGGATGTCCTTCACT
>JANMVB010000459.1:0-11781 GCA_031392305.1 Ferruginibacter sp. | reverse complement strand
CCATTACGGTCACGGCTATACTTTACCATCCATTTTATGCTTAATGAAACCTTTCTGTCGGTACGTACTTCAGCAGGTATTTGAAACGTTGCACCACCAATACGGCGGCTACGCACTTCAACTCCCGGAGTGATATTACCCAAAGCTTTTTTCCATATTTCGTATCCATTTTCACCGGTAATCTTACTCACTTTATCAATAGCATCATAAAAAATGATATAAGCACCACTTTTTTTACCAGCCCACATTAAATTATTTACAAAACGGGTAACTAATTTGTCGTTGAACTTTGGATCTGGTGCTAACGGTATTTTTTTTGGTTGTGTTTTACGCATTGTTATTATTTATTTTTTCCTTTTCGTAATTATGGGAAAGAGGTTATTTTTTAGCTTTTTCTTTTTTAGTTCCGTATTTACTGCGGCTTTGTTTACGGTCTTTAACACCTGCAGTATCGAGGCTACCTCTTACAATGTGGTAACGTACACCTGGCAAATCTTTTACCCTTCCGCCACGTATCAATACAATGGAGTGCTCCTGCAAATTATGTCCTTCACCAGGTATATAAGCAATAACCTCAATTTTATTGGTTAAGCGAACCTTGGCTACTTTACGCAAAGCCGAGTTTGGTTTTTTAGGGGTAGTTGTGTACACCCTTGTACATACACCACGGCGTTGTGGACAAGCATCTAAAGCTCTTGATTTGCTTTTGGCTTTAATTATTTCTCTTCCTTTTCTTACTAATTGTTGTATTGTAGGCATTTTTAACCCTTTATTTTTTGGACGGCAAAGGTAGGAATTCTCAACTAAAAATGAAAATTAAAATTAATTATTTGATATTTTATTTTATCCGGGTTTAAATCAACCTGAACTAGCTGCTAATCTTTTATTGAAAGATGATCTTTTGAGTAAAAATTTCATTTGTGTTTAAGTCAGTGCATTTTAAAATATACACTCCTTTACTCATTGAGCTTAACCTGCTTATCTGCAACTTACCATTGTCATCATTTTTAAAAGTTTTTTTCAACACTACCTGGCTTGCCATGTTTAATAGTTTTACCTGGAATTGATGGCCTATTGCGCCGGTTATTTCAATTGTAAAAAGATCGCTGGCAGGATTTGGATAAACTTTTATATCATTTACAACATTCGCTTTATTGACTACAATGATATTGCTGTAGCCGTAAGCATTTTTATTATTAAGTAGTTTAAGCCTGTAAAAATTTTTGCCACTTCCGGAATTATTATCAGTAAAACTGTATTGATTCAATCCGGAGGAATTGATATAAGGTTTTAGCCTTCCAATTTCTGTGAATTTGTTATCTGCACCCTTTCGCTCAACAATATAATTGCTGAGTTCACTTTCATCGTACCCCTTCCAACTGAGTAATACAGTGCTATTGATGTACTTGCCGCTGAATTCTTTTATACCTGACTTTAACACACCGCCATAGCATAGGCCATTTAGATTATAAATGTATGACCGTGTTACACACCCTGTATTGACTACAACGTAACAATAATAAGTACCTGTATCTCCGGCAGAAAGGTATGGTATGTAAACACTGTTCCCTGCGCCTAAAAAGGTACTATCGGGACTATTGTAATTATCTTTTTTATACCAGGCGTATGTGGAATTATAAATTGGATCTACTGTTAAGGTGGAACTACTTTGAAAACAATTACTATCTACTTCAATTTTATCATTTGCCAATGGCAAAATACTTGCATCGGCTAAGGTAGCATTTCCACATGCATCCAGTGCCCTAAGCCTGATTAAAGAATAATTGGTGCCATTGTTAATATTAAAAATCGGATTTGTCTGGGGTGGTGTATTTATTGAAGGGGCAGATGGATTACTTGCAATTATTTCGTATGAAAATGGGCCAACACCGTTGCTGGCAACAGCACCCACACTAAACCCACTAACATCACATTGATAAGCCGAAGAACGGTTAAGATTAGGATAAATATATGGCGCTACAGTAACAGTATCATAAAAATATTTATTGCACAAATCATTTAATTTATAACTTATTATATAAGTACCAGGGCCAAGATCGTTGAATGTAAATACTCCTCCCGCTGCAGTGTTGGGCGTTAATTCAGGCGTTAGCAGAGTGCCGTTTTTCTTAATAATCCTAACTGTAAAAATACCCATGTTGGTAGTAGTGGTACTTTCAATTCTACCAGATCCATTCTGCCAGGCAGCACTCGGGCATTGACCATGCACCACTGCCGTATGAGTTGCAATACTTGCCGTAACACCGGTATAAACTGTATCACTGTTTCCACAATTATCTGTTGCTATAATTTGATACGTTAACCCGGTTGCAATACCAGGAATACTATCAATATTGAAATTATTGGTATTGTAGGTATTATTATACAACAAGGTGCTGTCTGGCCTGTAAACCTGTATGTTTACAGGAAGGCTGCCACCATTTACAGCAATTGCAAGTGTGGCATAACCATAAGAACAGGATTTACTCGTAGTAACCCCAATATCTACAGGTATTGAATCGGCAGTAAAACACCTGGTAATGGTAGTATCATAGCAGGTGTTAATAATTTTTATGCAATAACTGCCATACAACAAGCTGTCGAATATTCCAGTTGTATTGCAGGATATTTGCACATTAAGGGTATCAAAAAGGCAATATTGTGGATTGGTAAGATTAGTTTGATTTGTAATGGTAGCCGTAAATGTTGCGCAGGTTTTATTGCTTAAACCAACAGTGCTATTTACTGATGGGATTGGTGGTGATGCTGAAAAGCAATTAATAAATAATGTATCCGGGCAAGTATTATGAACTTTAATACAATACGACCCATAAAGCATATTATTAAATATACCAGTTGTATTACAGGCAATCAATGTGTCACTTTGCGAATACAGGCAATATTGAGGATTAGCTACTGTAGATGTTGTGCTATTTATCGTAAATGTTGAACAGGTTTTATTGGTAATAGTAACCGTAAGATCATTGATGGCAATGGGGTAACCAACATTAAAACAACGTGTAATGGTTGTATCATAACAAGAGTCGTAAATGTTAACACAATAATTGCCAAAATAAAGGCTATCGAAAATCCCCGTACTGTTACAAATAATTAATACACCCAGGCTGTCGTACAAACAAAATTGAGGATTATATAAACTATCGCCATCTATTATAACCCCAAAGTTAGTACAGGTAGTATAAGCTGGTGCAATCACAGCAGGAACGATGGGTGTTGGTTTTTTTATTGTAAAGCACCTGGTGATAGTAGTATCCCTGCAGGTATCAATTATATTTATACAATAACTGCCATACAATAAATTAGTAAATATCCCGGTAGTATTACACACCATGAGCACATTGGCAGAATCAAATAAACAATAATCAGGGTTAGTTAAACCAACCTGTCCGGTAATAGCTACATTAAATGATGTACAATTTTTATTTGTAATAACCACACTATTTGCTACAGAAACAGTTGGTGGAAGTACATTAACACACCTCGTAATGGTAGTATCCGGGCAAAGGTTGTGCGCTTTTATACAATACCTTCCATAAGGAAGATTATTAAATATACTTGTAGTGTTACAACTTATCAGTACATCATTGCTATCGTAAAGGCAATAATCAGCACCGAAAAAATTAGTTATACTGGTAAGTTTTAGTGTAAATGTGTTGCATGTTTTGTTGGAAACATTTGCATTAGTGGCAACTGAAGGATTGAATTTTACAACTGAACTGCCTTTTTTAATTTTTCCGCAGGCATCTTTAGCAATGATTTCTACAGAGGAAGTACCTGCAAGGTAAAATTTAAAATTAGGATTTGTTGACCAGATGGTATCACCCGGCTGCCGCACCACCCCATAAGTAAATCCGGGTATTCCGTTTACTGTGCTTACATTTCCCCTGCTATCAACTACTTTAATAAATCCACTCGCAGAATCGCAGGATATTTTTGTAAAGCCATAAGAGTCTATCCACCAGGTGTAGTTATTTATAGTAATACTTCTTGTTTGTATTCCCCCACAGGAGTCTGTAAGCCGGATACTATAATCACCTGCAATTAAATCAGGAAATATTCCGGTGCTGTTAATAGTGCCAATACCCATTGGAGAAGGTGCTACAATGGAGTAGGCAAATGGGGGCCTGCCATATTGCTGGCCGGTTACTGTAATATTCGCATTGTTGCCATTATCACAACTTACATGTACTCCGGCTAATGTAAATCTTGGATCCTGGTAGGTGCCATTAACCACTACATTTGGAACATTAAAAGTGCAATTATTAACAATGTCATTTACAATTACAGTGTAGGTACCTGCCCCTAATCCCGTGATAGAGTCGCTGGTTGTGTAATTTGAGTTTACAAAACCTGTCACTTTATATTTATACGACCCTGATCCGCCAGTGGCCATAATTTTTATTGAACCAGTAGCAGCGCAACGGGATTCGTATGAAGTGGCAGTGGCACTAAGACTACTGCAAGGTTGAGCATTTGAAATGGAAATGAAAAAAGTACAAAAACAAAGCGTCAATTGCACAAAAAAGTAAATTTTTTGCATAGTTCATAGTTTGGTTCAGAATGGGTAGAGCCTGGATTACGGATTAATGGACACTTATTTAACGAACGTAGATTAAGCATCTTTATTGAGTAAGTAATTTATTTAGGTAAAACCCCGCTGCAGTAATTTTTCATCTAAAGTAGTAAAGACACTAAGAGCTTAGGTACTTATGTTTTGAGTGAGCTGTAGAATTGCTAAGTTTTTTTTTGATTGTATGGTTATAATAATTTAATTACTCATTTTATTTTTTGCAAGCATTGATAGTTTAAAACTTTTCATTATTTATTATTAATTAGCTACTAATAAATATTCGTAACAGGCATTTGTATTTCATAGCGTCCTCCTTGTGTCACTCTTTTATAAAATCTTTTTTTTCCGGGCTGTGAAGCAATGAGCATCATCGTTGTGTCACTCCCTTGTACCGCATACCTATGTGGATCTTTACCTACGTTGTAATTAGCGAAATATCAGACGTGCCTTGATGGGGACTTTTGTACATCTTACCTATATGCAACTTTAAATGTGCTATATGCTTATATTTTTAAAAAAGATAAAAAATAAAATTATTTATAAACCTGTATAAATCAATTGGTGTCAATTAATTCAATAACAACCAACAAAAAACATAATAAAAGATCCACATAGGTATGCGGTACAAGGGTGTGACACAACGATGTTGGCCATTGATAAAATGCTGGTCAAAAAAAATATATTGGAGAATGTTTGGGTATAAAAAAAGGAGCATAAAAATATGCTCCCAAAACGAATAAAGAAATTACTTAGATTTTATAAAGCCAATTATGTAAGTCTGGTTCTTTACCATATTTTATAGCATCCATCCTGCGTTTTATTTCCGGAGCAATCGTCCATTTTTCTACATCAAATTTCATAACGTAATCTTTATATTTCAGCTCACGTATCAGTGAAATGGTTGCTGCGGTACCTGTTCCAAAAATTTCATTTAAAGTGCCCGCTTTATTTGCATCCATTATTTCATCAATGCTTAAAGGCCTTTCTTCTACAGCATAACCCATGTCGTTTAATAGAGTAATTGTACTATCTCTTGTAATTCCGGCTAATATGGTACCACCTTCCAAACCCGGTGTAATCACTTTATTATTGATGATAAAAAAAACATTCATGGTACCACACTCCTGTACATATTTATGTTCAAAAGCATCCATCCATAAAACCTGGTCGTACCCTTTTTTATTTGCCTCTGCAGAAGCAAGTAACGAACCGCCATAATTACCAGCGGCTTTAGCAAAGCCATAGCCACCTTCCACTGCACGTACATATTTTTCCTCCACATAAATACGCATGGGTGCTGCATAATATGGTCCGGTAGGACTTAAAATAATTAAGAATTTGTATTTATCACTTGGCCTTACGCCAATTGCCTCATCGCTGCTAAACATAAAAGGGCGAATGTATAAAGAGTGATTTTCTTTAGCAGGTATCCAGTCACGGTCAATATCAATCAGCATACGCATACCTTCTAAAAACAAATCTTCCGGCACAGTTGGCATCTGCATTCTTTCCGCAGAAATATTAAAACGGCCCACATTATCCTGTGGCCTGAAAATATTAGCATTACCATTTTCATCTTTGTAAGCTTTTATACCTTCAAAAATTGCCTGGCCATAATGTAAAGCAGCTAAAGATGGCTGCAGTTGCAAAGCCTGGTATGGCTTTATTTCAGGAGTTTGCCATTCACCGTTTTCGTAATCCATTTCCAGCATGTGATCAGTAAAATGTTTACCAAATGGGATGTTTTCTAAACTTATATTATTTAGTTTACTGTGCTTTATTTTGGTGATATTAAAATCTGCCACTGCAATCATAATCCTTAATTTTACAACAAAGAAACAAAAAAAAGTACAGAGTAAAGTTTCGTTTTATGAGTTTAGATAATATTCAACTTTCACCTATAGTTTTACAGCAACTGTTTAAAAATTCATTGACTGATTTAAAAAATAACCAACACAGTAATGAAACGGAACCCGCTAAAACTTTGGCAGTATTGGGTAATAATAAAAAACATATTTTAATTATTATTTCAAATGATGACACTTTATACCTGCCCGATGATCAGTTAAATTTTTTACTGGGAATTTTATCGGCCTGTAAATTATCGATGGAAGATGTTGCTATACTTAATATAAATAAAAACAAAGCAGTTACCTATAAATTGCTCACAGCAGAATTGAAAGCGGAGAAAATATTTTTGTTTGGTGTTTCAACTGCACAACTGGGATTGCCACTTGATTTTCCAAATTACCAAATTCAATCCTTCAATAGCCAGGTATATTTAACTGCTCCCCTGCTATCTCTCCTGCAAAATGATAAAGCAGAAAAAACTTTGCTTTGGAATTGCCTTAAACAAATTTTTACAATTTAACCCACTTATGGATAAGCTGATATTTGCAACAAACAACCAGCATAAGGTAGAAGAGATTAGATTGATATTGGGACAGCGCTATGAAATTATCACGTTGAAAGATGCAGGTATAAATATTGATATTGAAGAGCCGCATCATACCCTGGAAGAAAATGCGTTTGAAAAATCTTCTATAATTTACAAACTTACCGGCAACAATTGCTTTAGCGAAGATACTGGCCTTGAAGTAAACGCTTTGAATGGAGAGCCGGGTGTAAAAAGTGCACGATATGCAGGAGAAGGCAGGTCCACTGATGATAACATACAAAAATTACTTCTCAATTTAAAAGGACAACTAAACCGGGAGGCCCGCTTTAGAACAATTATTTCTTTAATACTGAATGGAAATGAAATGCAATTTGAAGGAATTTGTGAAGGGAAGATTGCACTAGAAAAAAGAGGAGAAAATGGGTTCGGGTACGATCCGGTTTTTATTCCGGATGGAAGTGAGCTGACCTTTGCAGAATTAGGTAAAACTAAAAAAAATAAATTTAGCCATCGTAGAAAGGCAATGGATAAACTTATTGCTTTTTTAAAAACGCAACCTTAAAATAAAATTTACAAGCAACTGAAATGGGCAGATTAAAAATTGATATTACAGGAAATGTGATTGCTTCTGCTAATATAAAAGTGAGGATAAGTGATATCAATTACGGAAACCATGTAGGAAACGATGCATTTGTATCCATAATACATGAAGCCAGGATGCAATGGCTGCAAAAAAATAATTTTACCGAACTCGATATTGATGGTGCCGGATTAATTATGAGCGACCTGGCTGTTGAATTTAAAAATGAATGTTTTTACGGCGAAGAAGTTGCAATAAGTATTTTTGCCGGTGAGCAGTCAAGGGTAGGTTTTGATTTATATTATACCCTTAACACCATCCGAAATAATACAACTATTTTATTAGCAAAGGCTAAAACAGGAATGGTTTGCTATGACTATGAATTAAAAAAAATTACTACTATACCGGCTACTTTGGCAAAAATCTTACACCAGGCAGACTAAAAATTGTTCCAGATTTTCCAACTAGCTTCTGCCTGTATCAATAACATTTCATAGCCGTTGATTACGATTGCACCTGCTGCAGCTCCCTTTTGCATAAATAAAGTATTAGCTGGTTTATATACCAGGTCATATAAATAATGCTGGTTGGTAATAAACTGATAAGGCAAATCGGGAAAGCTATGATCATTGGGTGACATCCCTGCTGGTGTGCAATTAATGATAATATTGTGGTCTAACATCATTTTTTCATCAAGCTCATTATATGTAATCGTATGTAAGTCATTGGTTTTAACTCTTGATACAACAAGGAAATCAATTGCTAATTTTCTCAATACAAATTGAATTGCCTTAGAAGCCCCACCGGTACCAAGAACCAACGCTTTGTTATGAAATGGTTTTAACTCCCTTGTGAATGAATTTTCAAAGCCAATTATATCTGTATTGTATGCAGTAAGATATTTACCTGAGATTTTGATGCTGTTGGCAGCTCCAATAATTTTAACTTCCGGTGATAGTTCATCAACAAACTGAAGCACCTGCTCTTTATAAGGAATGGTAACACCTAATCCCAACAAGGAAAGATTATCCAGCAGTAATTTTTTAAATTCACTTATTGTTTCAATAGGGAAAGATTCAAAAAAACAATCAGTTAATCCCTCTTTCCTGAATTTTTCTGTAAAATATTGTTTGGAAAAAGAATGACCCAGTGGATAACCTATTAAACCATATAATTTCATTAAGCTAATTCTTTATTAAGGTATAACTCAAATGTATCACCCCTCAAACCTATACGCATTGTTTCCAACGCTATAACTTCAGATGGAGCTATATTACCCAGGTTAACATTACACCCGATCAATTCCAAAAAGTAGAGTTGCTGGGCTTTTTGCGGAGCTTCCCATAAAATTTTCTCTTCCGGAATCTGGGTTAAAATTTCCTGCACCAACCCTTCCCTTACCTCACCTGTGCCCCTATAAATCCCTACATTGCCTGCCTCCCTTGCTTCGGCAATTACATAAGTAGAGCCAGCTTCAAGTTCTGCCTTCATTAATTCTATCCATTTATATGGAGGAATAATATGGGCAGCATCTTTGCTACCTACTTCACTTAAAACAATACCATATTTTGTAAGTTTTTCAATGTAGCCACATTTTTCTGCGTGCGGAATTGAAATAGATCCATCACTCACTTCCATATAGCTCACGCCAAATTCTTTACAAACATTGATATAATCTTCAAATTGGTTGCGTACTAAAAATGCTTCAAATAAAGTACCGCCAAAATAAACCGGTATATCATATTCCTGGTACACTTTAAGTTTTTCTTTAAGATTGGGGGTAACATAGGCAGTTCCAAAACCAAGTTTTACAATGTCAACATGAGGATGTGAAACGCTCATAAAATTCTTCGCCTCTTCCACACTTAAGCCCTTATCCATTATCATCGTAATTCCATGATCCCGGGGTTTTAATATTCTATCCGGTATTTGAGTCAAATTAAAATTCATACTTTTTTTTTAGAATGGCGCAAAGATAACTGTTGGGTTTTGAAATTAATTAAACAGAAAATTTAATGAGGAAATGTTTATATGGATTTGCTGCGTTTAAAACGTGCAATAATGTCAACCACTAATTGATTCTGAAGAATTGAAGGATTTAATTCAATTAATTTTTTTATCATGCGGGGATTCTTATCCATTCCACATTCTAATTGTAAAATTGCTTCTTTTGATTTACCTAATGATAATAAAAAAGCAGTTTTATAAAATAAAAATATAGGTTTTGAATTGGTTAAAACAATGGCATGATCGACATACTCTAACCCTTCTTCAAAACATTTAGTATTATACAAACACTTCAATAGTTCAAGCCAACCGTTTATATTTTTAGGTCTTGTCCTTACAACATTTCCAAAATATTGCACGGCATCCTCAATTTTACCCTGTTCCATAAAACACTGGCCCATTGCCAGGTTATACTCAGGTTGCATTCGGTTTGTCCGCATGGCAATTTGAAGATTTTTTATTGCACTATCCCATACTCCTTCATTCATGTAAGTGCAGGCAATCTTATAATATAACATGGGGTCATCCTGGTTAAGATGTGTAGCCTTTCTGTAATTAAAACGTGCCTGGGCATAATTATGTAATTTATCATAACAATGCCCAATTGCTTCATAAATCACATCTTCAGGCCTGGCAAGTTCTAATACTTTTTGCAGGGCTTCTATTGCTTCTTTATACTTTCTTATTCTTAAATATGCATCACCCATATTTCGCCAGGCATAATCAAATTTATCATCAATGGCCACAGCATATTGATAGGCATCAATAGCCTTTTCATATAATTTAATTCCCTGGAAGGCTGCTGCCAGGTTGAACCATGCAAGTTCACTAAAAGGAAAATCTTCAATTATTTGCTGGTGAAGCCTGATCCCTTCCTCGTTTCGGCCTGTAAAATCTGTCCAAAAACAAATTTTATATAATGCTTCTTCGTTGTTTGGGTCGAGTTCCAAAATCATTTTAAGGCAATCAAAAACCTTATCAAAATTTTCATAATCATCATATACATCTGTTAGTTCAAATAAGAGTTCAATTTTCTCTTCCCCCTGAAAATGATTTAATGCAGCTTCAAGTACTGAGGCAGCTTTTGTTTGCATATCCAAGGCCAAATAGGCATCTGTTTTTAAAATATATAAATTGATATCGCTATTATCTAATATTTCGGATTGATCTAAAAAATAAAGTGCTTCCTTGTATTTTTTAGCGGCAATTAAGAAATCTGCCTTTTTGAGGAGTAATGTAGAAGAATAGGGGTATTGCTCAATAGCATATTCTGAAGCTTCAAGCGCTTTTACCAACTCATCTTTTTCATCATAATAATCAATGATTTTTTCGAAGGAGTCTTCTTCGATAAAAGAGTGGCTTCTACCTGCCTTTAGATTATCGTATTGTTGCAATAATTCTTTTAACTCTTCCCTGTCTTGACGGTAAGGATATTTACTCATGCGCTAATAGGTTACTGTAAAGTACATTAATAAAATAAAACTGGCAACATTTTGTAACTTTTTTTAAACTTATTCGTTCATTCATAGGAAAATAATGTACGAATGGTTACTGAACAACCAAAATTTAATCTATATTTGTAATGTTAAAAATTATTCCAATGAATACATTCACCAAAAAATTGCTGGCAGTTGTTGTTCTTATTTCTGTAGTGGCACAAGCCTCGGCTGATAAAGGTGTTGGAAGAAAGAACAGGGTAAAAACTACTTTAAACATTACTGCACCTTCTCATATTTGCAATTATATTGCATTTAATTTAAAGTCTGGATTAAGTTATAAAGGAAGTCTCCTAAATTCACGTACAACTTTAGGTAATTCAATTATGAACAGATCGATTATAACTTATCAAAAGGGAAATACTACTTATATTGTTCCTTATAAAACAAAAATTTCTATTCCTGATGTTCAGCCTGGATATACAGGGGTCAAAATAATTTTAAGAAAGAAATAATAAAAAAACCTCACAAAAATTGAGGGCACTGAAAAAGCCTCTTCTTTTAGCAGAGAACTTGTATAGCGATTAAGTTAAAATCACTTTTAGCTTAATCGCTTTTTTATTTGTACTTTTTTTGGGGAGGGGGAATAGGGTCAGCTATTGGGCTGTATTTGTCTTAAGATTAATGTTTGAGAATATTTTTAGCCTATTTATTTATGCTGTTTGCATTTCTGTGCTTAGTTTCAATATTCTTTTCAGATTTACCGTAA
>JANMVB010000046.1:0-9484 GCA_031392305.1 Ferruginibacter sp. | reverse complement strand
GTTTTTTGTCCTGGCAATAATGTTTTTTATATCTGTTAACCTTCAATACAAAAACAAGTGGAAGGCCATAGTAATTTTCTTTCAAACATTCCCTTTATTCCTTTCGCTATCCATGGGGCTTTCATTGCACAATGCCATTGCCGTGCTTGAAGGTTATGCAGGTAAAAAAACACCTTTTATCCGCACACCAAAATTTAATGTAATTGCTCAAAGCGATCAATGGGCTGGCAATAAATATATACGACCAGTTGTAAACAAACTCACTATTGCCGAAGCAATATTGATGTGCTATTTTCTTGGCGGTATTTTACTTGCCTTTCAATTAAATGATTATTCATTATTGCTCTTTCATTCTCTGCTCGCATTTGGATACGGTGCGGTAGTTTATTACACCTTATTTCAGCATTCAGTTAAGCCTGTGCAAAAGAAAGTAATAGCAGTACATAACAAAGCTGCCTAAATGCAAAGCCATGAGTTTAAAAAATAAAATCCGTGGAGTGGCATTTACAATTTCAATCTCCATGCTGGCTTCCTGCGGAGAGCGAATGAACCAGCGGTCGTATCAAATAATGCTGAAAAGTTTATTAAACCATTCGGTACCGGAAATGAGTATTGCAACAGCCCGGCATGATGAACATATTGTCTTTATAGATGCCCGTGAGAAAAATGAATACGAGGTAAGCCATATAAAAAATGCAGTCTGGGTTGGTTATAAAAATTTTGATCTTCAGCAAATACATAACATTGATAAGAGCCAAAAAATAGTGGTGTATTGTTCCATTGGATACCGAAGCGAAAAGATAGCAGAAAAATTAATAAAAGCTGGCTACAACAATGTCAGTAATCTTTATGGTGGAATATTTGAATGGGTAAATGTAGGCAACCAGGTGTATAGGCTAAATGAACCCACCAATGAAGTACATGCCTACAACAGGATGTGGAGTAAGTGGCTGAGAAAGGGAAAGAAGATATATAACTGATAATGGATAATGGGTAATTGATAATTTTATAATTATTGAAACTGACTTTACGAAAATCATGTAAAGCTTCATTTGTTAATTTGATTTTAATATTTTTTCTTTTTTGTAAAACGCAATTAAAGATCCCAATTGATATGCGGTACAAGGGAGTGACACAACGATGCTGCTCAATGCTTCATGGCCGGGACAAAAAGATGTATTCACTAATTTATTTGTTGGGATCTATAACCACTATTAAAACTCCATCAGCCTTCAATAATTGTTTCCTTCTTTTTAAATTCGAAATAAATAAACACTGCTAATAAAATATATTCGAGTGCAGTTAACCACATTACTTCTTTGTAAGGTACCTGGGTGTAAGCGCTGTAAGTTAGCATCACCAATGCCGACCAGGCTATTGCAAAACGATGGCTTGAAAAAACTGATAAAAATACCAATGCTGTAATGTACCACGGATGTACTACCAGGCTGAATAAATAATAAACCAACAGCGTTATCATGAGTTTATTAATCAACACCGGAATAGTATGAATACGGCTTTTGAATGCAATCATTAAAATAAAGATGAATGAAAACAGGGGCAGTATTTTTCCGATAAAATAGATAAGATTGAAACCTGCAATATCGTACCCGGCCAACAGCAACAGGTAATAAATGCTTGCATTAAATTCAAACTTTTCAAAATAAAGCCCGAGGCTGGTGGTTATATTTTGAATAAAAGCAGCATTTATAAATGGCAAAAATGTGGCAGCGATGGTTAAAAATGTAAGCAATAAAAAGACAGCACTTTTTCTAAATCCTAAATATGAAACCATGGCAGGCATAAAAATAAGTGGCAATAGTTTGGCAGAAACAGCAAGCCCCAAAGCCACTGCCGACCATAATAATTGTTCCTTTATTAAAAAGAATAAAGTTAGGGCCAGTAAAAAAATCATAAATACATCTCCATGCAGGTTACCTGTAAATTCAATAATTACCAGGGGATTAAGTGCATACCAAAAAATATGATAAACAGGTAGTTTAAAATGCTCTAATAATTTTATAGCAATAAAAACAATGCCTGTTTCTGCAAGCAGGGAAAATATCCGCAGTATAATTACATCATGTAGCAAATGGGCGCCACCCGTTTTTACGCTTACAAAAAAAAGAAATTGCAACACCGGAGGATAAACAGAATAATAATGCACCGAATTCATATTTGCCTTTAATTGCTGCATGAAAAAAGGTAGTTCGTTACCTTGTATCTGCAGTATTGAATCCGGCGTAAAAGCATAAGGGTTTATATTATTTCCGGTTAATGAGCCATCCCATATAAACCTGAAATAATCATCCGACAAAGTTGGTGTTGCAAACAAAAAAATTAACCTGAATAAAAAAGAAAGCAGCAGAAGGAATTTAAAATGATTAACAGCATATTTTCTTACCATCAGTATGTAGGAAATAAATGCACCGGTAATCAGCATGATCAATATAGAAAAGGAAGATCGGGGAACGCTATAAGCAATCATTGAATAACAGGCACCCGCAAGCAACGCAAGCAATAAAAGTAATACCCAACTTTTTTTTATTGTGGTTGACATTACATGTATTTAAAAATAGTGTACAGAATTTTATACCCGGCCATTACAGTACCTTTTACAGTTCCACTAATTTTTGATACCCCTACCCTTTTTCGATATTTCACCGGAACTTCTGTACAAACCAATTTTTGTTTGGCAGCTTTTAATTGCATCTCAACTGTCCAGCCGTAGGTGGTATCCTTCATATCCAATGCTATCAACTTGTCGAACCTTATGGCACGGAAAGGGCCGAGGTCCGTGAACTGTGTATTGTAAATTACTTTAAGCAGGCTGGTTGCAAGCCAGGTACCAAATATTTGTGGAATTGTCATTGATCCTTTTTCTTTATTGCCAAGTGCCCTTGAGCCAATCACCATGTCGGCCTGGCCATTAATAATGGGTTCCAAAATAAAAACAGCTTCTTCAGGATAATCGGAAAAGTCTGCATCAATAAATAAAACAATATCCGGTGGCAAAGATTTATTGGCTAAATATTCTATTCCCTTTAAGCAGGCTGAACCGTATCCCTGCTTTGGTTGCTGTAACACGGTGGCACCTGCCTGTTGCGCATGCAAGGTGGTAGCATCACTCGAATTATTATTTACTACCACAATTTCACGGAGTATTTTTAAAGGTAGTGCCTGCACTACTTTTGCAATAGCATCTTCCTCATTATAAGCCGGGATAATCACATCAATTAACATAGTAGTTACGCTTGTACTTTTACCTAACGGTGTAAATGTTTTTTTAAAATTAGGATATAAGTAACGAGGTTAGGCAAGCTTTCATTATTAAGTTTTTTTAAACTGGTTGATTAAATTAAGAGGGTTCACCGTTTTACGGTTTTTACTAGTTTTAATGAATATTGCAAATACCTTTACAATTGAGCTAAAAAACATACTATGCATTTTATCAACCGGCTGGTGTTCATTATATTTTTATCATTACTAATTTCATGCAATAGCGAAACTACTATTGCACCGGCCATGAAACAGGCTATTGACAAATCCTCCCCGGTGATAGCTTTAGAAAAAGATAATTATGAACCATCAGAAAAATGGAAAGCATACTGGTATGCCGGCAAAGCTGAAATCACTTCCTACACTTTAATGCAATCCCGGTATGGAGAAATACATGAGGGTAACCTCGTAAATATTTTTGTAACAGAAGATTTTTCAAAACAAAAACAGGTAAAGCTGGACGAGCCGGAAGAAACAGGCAAAAGCCGGGTAAAAATATTAAAGCTAAACCAATCACTAAAGTTTGTAACAGGCATTTACCCTTATTCGCTTATGTTGAGTGTTTTTTCACCGGTAGATATTAACCGCTATCCACATCCGGTAAAAATTACCGCTTCTGCCCAGGAGTGGTGTGGTATGAGTTTCTTTCAACTTAACAACAGGAACAATAAGATGGTTATAGAGCAGCGCTCTTATTTTGAAAAAGAAAATGACCAGGATATATCTATGCTGCCTGTAATTGCGGAAGATGCGTTATGGAATATTATGCGGATTGATCCGGCAAAATTGCCCCAGGGAGAACAGCAGGTTTTACCCGGTGCACTTTATCTGCGGCTCTCACACAAGCCGTTAACACCTGTTAAAACTCAATTGAACCTACTTGAAAATGACTCAAATTATATTTATACAATTACCTACCCATCCCTAAGCCGAACATTAACAATCACCATTGAAAAACTTTTCCCTTATGGAATTATTGGGTGGAGTGATGCATATCCCGGCATTGATGGAAAGCTGCTGACAAGCACGGTTAGCCGAAGAAAGACCATTCTGTCTGACTACTGGAAAAGGCATGGTGTAATAGATAGAAAACTAAGGGCCGAACTGGAACTGCCGGTAGATACTCAATAGGGGAAATGGTCAATTTTCAATGCTCATTCATTTATTACATTTTCATTGATCAAATTTCATTGGCTGGTAATTGAACTTTTACCTGTATTTAATCAGTTGATTATAGCGCTCCATTATTTGTGACTGGGGTACTCCTTTTTTATACATTTTTACAATGGCATAATTAGCCCTTTGAATGCTGAACCAACTATTGCCCTCATATTTTCTTGCAGAAACCAACGCTGCATCCGGGAAAATTTTATACTTACCAACTTCTTTTGCCCTTACTGTAAGATCATATTCTTCCATGATCAGCAATGCATCGTTGTACCCATTTAATTGCTGAAATAATTTGATAGTAATAAACAGTGTCTGGTCGCCGCCATAGCAGGCGAAAAGATCAAATCTTGTAAAGAAGGCATTCATTTTTAATTTCCAGTCGCCACTTATAAAACTGGTGCGGTACCTGCCTATACCAAACCCATCATTTACTGCCTTGATAATATCTAAAGCAAATGTTACCGGTGGAATTGTATCAGCATGTACAAAATAAAAAATATCGCCGGTTGCCAATGAGGCGCCAATATTCATTTGCGCAGCCCTGCCTTTTTTTGGGGAAGCTTCTACTCTTGCTCCTGCTGCTGCTGCCAGTACAATTGTATTATCTGTACTGCCTCCATCCACTACTATAATTTCTGCAATGGTTGCGTTACCATGCATAAAAAGATAGCCAATAAGTTTACTGATATTAGTCGCTTCATTTAATGCCGGGATAATAATGCTGATGCTCATGAGTCGTTCCAACAATCCCCTACTGGAGACTTTAGTTTAATAAAATTGTTAGCTCATTTTAAAAGTAGTAATAGTTGATGATTAACTGAAACTAATTAAAAAAGCAATTAAAGTACCACATTGGTAATCAGTACAAGAGGGCGACGCAACGATGCTGCCCATTGCTGGACTGCCTGGACAATTTAAAAAAAAACTATTTTAAAAAGCCCATCGTTTTCTCTATAACTGTTTCCATTTCTTTTGGCAAACTCTTACCAGGCCAGGGGTGACGCCTGCCAAATACATGATCTGTTTCAAGCGTAAATATTTCTGCTGCAGGTTGCCATTTTTTTAAATCAAAAGCTTTTTCAACCGGTACCGCTGTATCAAGCGTTCCATGGCAAATCAATACTGGAATGGGTAAATTTTTAATTGCTTTTTCTATGTCAAGCTGTGCTGTATTTTGTAAATAATCCTGGTACAACTGGTAGTACAATGGCATTTGCTGGTTGGTCCTTGAATTGGTGTAATACTGAACCCCAGTCGTTTTCCATTGTTCCATTTTTTCAGCGGGCCAACTTCCCCAGGGAGTTTTACACTCACTGATGCCTGCCCAGCTTACCAGTTTTTTTATCCTTCTATCTACCCAAGCATGCAGCAAAGCAATTCCTGCACCCATACTATGCCCGATAACACTGATGTTGTTTGTATCAATGCTTGTATTATAGTCATTTAACGGATTGCATATCCAATCAATTACCCTCGCAAGGTCGTAGAGTTCTTTTGTATAATTGTTGTTTCCAAATGCCTCCAGCTCAACAAACTCCTGTTGTTGTTCAGGTGTGGTACCGTTATGAGAAAAATTAAATTTTACAAACACAAAATTTTCTTTGGCAAACTTTTCAGCAACCAAATCAAAATTGCCCCAATCTTTAAATCCATTAAAACCATGTGCATAAATTATCACGGGGCATTGTTTATTTTTTTCTTCAAAAAATATATCAATTGTTATGGGGAGGTTATTATTGCCATTTATTAATATGTTCTTTTCAATTTGCATATTCAGGGGGTGTAGTTTTTTACTTATCTGGTGCAAAAAATTTAATTATTTAAAACATAATGAACTACAATTTCAGCAAATTAAAATTACCGGCTTTATAAAAAATTACAAAACACTTATTCAATTATATATTTTTGATATACTTTTTCAAAATCAACAGATAAATACAATGAGTTTAAAAGTAATAATAACAGATGATGATAAAATGGCTGGTTTTTTACAAAAAATAATTATACTTGAAAGTAAATTTACCAGGGAAATTATATTATTTACAAATGGCCATGAAACCCTTGATTACCTCAAAAAAAATTATAAAAGCGGCGATGAATATTTTATATTTCTCGATATCAATATGCCGCTGATGAATGGCTGGGAATTATTGACTGAAATTAATAAGCATGAATTTGCAGGCCGTGTATATGTAGCAATGGTTTCATCTTTTTCGCCGGTTACTGACGGGGAGGCTAAAGCAAAATACAAGCAAATCGTTTATTTATTTGAAAAACCTGTAACCCTTGAAATTTGTTATGCATTGATGGAACTTCCGGTATTGGCAAAATATTTTACCAACACATGAATATCCTGAAGAATTGGATTGAAAGTAAAGATTATAAATAATGACGTGGAAATGTCATTTAAATTATGTGATAATTTTTTTTGAACCAGCTATGTGCCGATAAACCTTACAGGTACTTTTCGATATCTTTTAAAGAAATTGGTTTTTCCAAAATGTTAATGTCATTACTCATAAGTGATTTAAATTCTCTTGCAGTATGATAAGCGCTGATTAATGTAATATGCATTTCAGGATATTCCTTGTGAAGATTTTCTGCCAGTTTCCAACCCATTCCATCAGGCAAATTATTATCAAGGAGCAGTGCATCGGGCATTATTGAATTAAGTTTATTAAACCCATCCAGTAAAGTGTGGGCTGTATAAACCTCGTAGTTTTTTTTTGTGAGGAAAAGCTTTATCATCAGGCACAAATCTATTTCGTCATCTACTATCAATACTCTTTTCATAATCTATATGTTCCTAAAAACGTGCCACCAGGTTTTAAGCATAAATGACTGATTATGTGGATTTTCTTGCGCATATGAGAACGGCACAATATTTTGAAGATATGTATGTACAAATTTCTATAACAATTTAAAAAAAAGTGTATGTCAAATCCAAACAAAATTCTATTAGGGCTCATAGGGGCAGCGGCTGTGGGTGTAGTTGTGGGCATGTTGCTTGCACCGGAAAAGGGTGGAGAAACCCGTCAAAAAATTGCAGACAAAGCTACTGACATTGCATCCCGTATCGGGGAATTTGTTACTTCAGGAAAAGAAATGCTTGGAGAAGCCGGTGAAAATATTGCTGCTAAAGCAAGAACTTTTGGTGAAGATATCACCCGCAAAACAGCAAGTACCAGCAACAACATTTCTTAAACACAACATGTTTTAATTAAAAAAAGGTGAAAAGCAATTTTCACCTTTTTGTTTTATATAACCGGGTAATACTTAGTCTATCAGGGTAGCAATTTTAAACCAGTAATTGCAAATGTCTCTTATGGTATCAACCAATATATCGTAGCTAACAGGTTTTACAACATATGTGTTTGCACCAAGATCGTAACATCGCTTTACTTCTATTTGGTTTTTAGTAGTACTAAAAACAATAACAGGTATTTTTTTAAATACCTCATGCGATTTTATTTTTTTCAATACTTCCCTTCCATCCATTTTTGGCATATTCAAATCAAGCAATATTAATTTGGGGTAAAGGGTGGATGTTTTGTTATCAGTAATAGATTCAAGATAAATTATGAGTTCAACTCCATTATCAACAAATGTAACCTGGTCTTTAAATCCCGTTTCATCCAATGCGCTTTGCATGAGGAACCTATCATCCGCATCATCCTCCGCCACTATAATAAACTGCTTAACCATGTTATATTCTTTAAGTAAAAGTAAGTTAAAACCCTGTATGCCTTATCCCATCAAAAGCCCTGCCTACGGCGCAACAAATAAAATGTATTTTTGTTTTTTCAACAAAAATTATTGGTTTTCATTTTTAAATACCCGCCAATTTGCCTGCTTATTATTTATTTAATGCAAAAGTTGTTTTATAGTACATGAAAATAAAAAGTAAAAAACAATTTTCTGTCCGGGCTGTAAAGCAATGAGAAACATCGTTGCATCGCCCTCTTGTACTTTTTACTTATGGGCAGCTTTAATTGCGTTTTAAATTAATTATTCAACTCAGTTAGAAAATTTGCTAGCCTGTTTAGAGTATATAATATTCCTGCTCTTAATGATGGAGGATCATGAACACTTAATTTAATGGCTGGGTTTGGTACATAATTTTCTACTTAATAAATAATTACTAATTAAATAAATTTTATGCCAACAAAAAATAATAAAACTCCAGAAGACTCCGGAGATCAATTAAAAGAAAGCGTAAATGAAGTACAAAAAATGATAAATAAAGCGGATAAAACTGATCCGGTTTCGCTTGCCTTAAAAAAAGAACAACAACCATCTGTAACAGGGGACTTATCCCCTATTCATAACACACATGCAACGGGAACCTCCGGTGGAGATCAGCGGGTGCCGGATATTGAGCCCCCACCAATTGGCCCCACGGGAGAAAACCCCAATGGAAAAGAAGATAACCCTGTTACTCCTGTACCTGTTACTGAGCCAGACAAAGGGGATAAGCCTGCAATACAAAAGGATGAAACTGCTAAAGCCACAACGGTAAACAATAAAAAACATTAAAACTTTTCAGGCTAATCCGGAAGATCTCTTCATCTTAAAATTGTAAGGTTACAACGTGGGTAAAGCTATATTGAAATACAAATGTTGAAGGGATGCCGGATAGCAGCAAAAATAACGGTGAAGGTTGTAGCGGGGGTTCGTGCCGTAATTGTAGCGCATAGCCGGAACTTAGCTGAACCTTGTGCAAAAGCTCCCAGCCAATAATTCTAAAGAAAAATTTAAACGGGCAAAATATTACCCAAATTGAGATTATTTAAATTAATTTGAAGCTTATTGATTAAAACATAATTTACACATTGCTCATTATCAATTTATTATATCTTTCTCATTTTGCTAAAAAATAAGGCAAAATAATTGCTTATCATTTCATCACAATATTCTAATACAGATTCGATTGCATTAATACCAATACTTACGAAATTTATTGAAATTATGGGGTTTTTACATTTTAACCGGAGACATTATTATAGCATTCGACTACCTACACAATTTACCGGCT
>JANMVB010000430.1:0-1502 GCA_031392305.1 Ferruginibacter sp. | reverse complement strand
AATTACATTTTCAAACTCTTTGCTTTGTGCAAAAGTGTTGAAAGTGATCAACGCTGAAAGCAATGTTAGGGTACTTTTTAATTTTTTCATTGTGATTTTATTTTGAATAAATATTGATACTTGCTGTTAGGGTATTTCCTGCTGAATGCCGCATAGGCGTTAGCTGCGTCTTTTGATGCTACCTGCGTATTACGCATCAGCAGGGCAAAGTCCTGGTCTTCGGAATTAGCTGGGCTGGTAATGCTTAAGAAATAAGCTGAAAGCTTATCAAGGTCGGCAATGCTGGTATCGAAGAGATAGTCTTGTAACGATTTTAAGGTGGTCCCTCTTAACGCTTTCGCATTCACTGCATTGAAACGTTGTAAGTGTTGGTCGCTCCAATACAATTGAGAAAAGCAAAGGGAAAGGAACGCATTGTAGATTGCAGGGTTATAATTATTTTGAAGGGCAAAAATGCAAAAATGTGCACAGAATCCTATGTCATTCTTCTCATACAGGTTTCTTACAATTTCCAGCATTGCCCTTTCTTTATATGGGCTATTTATGCCGCTAAGTGATGTGCAACAATTTACTGCTGGCCTAAGCCCCTGTCCTGCGACAGCTTCGTATCTTTTTATACAATCCGGATGTGTTTTGATGGAGTCGAAATCCTTATCTGCATTCATTGTTACTGTTGCCGATGAAAGGCCGTTATATTTTCGCTTTACCACAAAAAAGGATTGATCAACCGGTGGCTTTTTAAAAAAATCGTTTAAAGAATATAACGCCGGTGAGGTAAAAAGAGCATCGGAGCTATCTAGTTTTAATAAAATAGCTGAGCCGTTGATGGTGTTGAAACCAGCATGCTGAATCAGTACTGCTGCAAGGCTATCAGCTTCGCTTTCTTTATAAGTGCTGTGCCTGCCAGTTTCAACAGAAAGATTTTTCATCAGTTTCCTAAACCTTTCATATTTACCTTCTTTGCTTTTTTTTATATCTTTTAATTCTTCTTTAAAACCCTCAGATGTTAGCGTGGCAATATTTCTTTCCATCTGGCTTTGCAGATGCTCCAGCACCTGGTGACTCATTTCATGTGCCAATACAAGCGCCAGCTCGTCATCATTGTCGATCCATAAAAAAAGCCCAAGATTTATCATGATCGTCCCCTCCCCATAGCAGGCAGCATTGGGAACAGCCGACCTGTTGATATAGAATTTTATACTGTCGAATTGGTAATTTTTATTGGCAGCTATTATCCTGCCGGCGATGCTGTTACATTTGTTGAGTAAAAGCGTATCGTAAATAACAGCATTGCTTTTAAACAAATGAATCAACGCGGTATTTCTATCGGTCATCATTTCATGGTACCATGCCTGTGCAGATTTTTCAATATATTTTTTTGGCACAGTATATTTTTCCAGTTGATTAATCCTTGTTTGATACTCTGTTGCGCTGAGAGGAGAAAAGGTGAGACTGTTTTGCTGTGCATTTACATTACCTGAAAGCATTGCTACAATCAAAAC
>JANMVB010000300.1:0-2227 GCA_031392305.1 Ferruginibacter sp. | reverse complement strand
AGTAATAGCCAATGATGTTTCAATTGATTTGGGATAGTGCGTAAGTATCTGGCTTTCTATCCTGTCTTTCAGCGGCGTTACAATACTCCCCCTGTTGGTATAATCTTCCGGGTTGGCAGTAAATACAAACATCACATCCAGTGGTAAACGCAATTTAAAACCACGTATTTGCAAATCACCTTCCTCTAAAATATTAAACAACGAAACCTGTATCCTTGCCTGCAGATCGGGCAATTCGTTGATGACAAAAATACTTCGGTTGCTGCGGGGGATGATACCATAATGCAACACCCTTTCATCAGCAAAACTCAATTTTAAATTTGCCGCTTTAATGGGGTCTATATCCCCGATAAGGTCTGCCACGCTTACATCCGGTGTTGCTAATTTTTCACCATACCGTTGGCTGCGGTGGAGCCAGCTAATCGGCGTATCATCACCATACTGTTCAATTAAATCAACGGCATATCTTGAGATAGGTTGCAGCGGGTCATCATTTATTTCGCTACCGGCTACTACCGGAATATATTCATCCAGCAATTGTATCATCTGCCTGGCCATCCTCGTTTTGGCTTGTCCACGCAGACCAAGAAACAAGATATTATGGCGGGATAGCAATGCCCTTTCCGTATCAGGGATCACAGAATCTTCATAGCCTAAAATACCGGGAAAGGTGTTTTCTTTTGCTTTTATTTTAGTAATAAGATTGGTACGGATTTCATCCTTAATGCCCCTTGAAACATAGCCGCTCTTCTTTAATTCTCCAAGTGTTTTTATTTTTTGATTGTTCATTTTTTTGTTTTAGCTCTAAAGCGATAAGATATATTCGTTATGGTAGTTAACTTAAAAATATTTATTGAAACATTTTTTAAAAATCTGTAAACACAAGCCGATATAAAGTTGGTATTCGAAAATCCAATTATGCTATTACTGTAACCCATTAAAATACCGTCTTGCGCTTACCACTTTCAAAATCCTTAAATATAAATGCACCCAATCTGTCAAGCGATGCAAAGAAAGCTTTGCCATTATTTGTTTCAGTAAATTCTGTCACAAACTTTTGTAAATACGGGTCGCTGGCAATCATAAAAGTAGTGATGGGTATTTTTATTTTTTTGCATTGTGTAGCCAGGCTCATACATCGGTTCAGTATTTTTCTATCAACCCCAAAACTGTTTTTATAGTAGCGCTTGCCCACTTTCAGGCATGTAGGTTTGCCATCCGTAATCATAAAGATTTGCTTGTTGGGATTTCTTCTTTTACGTAACAGGTCCATCGCAAGTTCCAGCCCGGCCACGGTATTTGTATGATAAGGCCCCACCTGCAAATAGGGTAGGTCTTTTACTTCAATCGTCCAGGCATCATTACCAAATACAACTATATCCAATGTATCTTTTGGATATTTAGTTTGTATCAGTTCGCTCAGCGCCATTGCTACTTTTTTTGCAGGCGTTATCCTGTCTTCACCATACAATATCATGGAGTGGCTGATATCTATCATCAGCACCGTAGAAGTCTGCGATTTAAAATCTGTTTCCCTTATTTCCAGGTCATCTTCATGCAGGCTAAAACTATCTACACCATGGTTAATCTGTGCATTGCGGATAGACGATGTAAAATCAATTTGCTCCAGCGTATCACCAAACTGAAAGGGCCTGGTTTCAGGATTAATTTCATCACCACCGCCTGGTTTAAATGTATTGTGATTACCCTGTTTGGTTTTCTTTAATTTCCCAAAAATTTCTTCCAGGCTTTTTTTACGGATACCCTGTTCGGTTTTAGGCGTAATTTTTATTTCACCATTTTCTTTCTTCTCATCAATGTATCCTTTTTCTTTCAGGTCCTCATAAAAATCACCCATGCCATAATCATCTTTCGTCAGCTTATATTCCTTATCCAGTTCATTCATCCATTGCATTGCTTCGCCAACATCGCCATTGGTATAGGTAAGCAGTTGCATAAAAAGATCCAGCAATTGTTCAAAGCGGCTTTTGCCATTTTGATTGGGATCAAATTTTGAGAAGTTATATCCTTTCATAAAAAATCTTTTTATAAAATATTTTTAATCAATATCATTTTAGCAGGCAGGTAAATTTGGGGCTGTCAGCGCCAACTCCATATCAACATTGGTTCCGGCTATCCGTTGCAAGTCCGGCACAAGCCCACGCACAAAAACCTTCACCGTGCTTTCCACTTCTATCCGGCATCCATTCAACAGAAGTTTTTCAAT
>JANMVB010000257.1:0-10781 GCA_031392305.1 Ferruginibacter sp. | reverse complement strand
ACGATGTCGGCTTGTACAGGCGTTGCCATCGCGGCGAGCAGCCCCAGTACGACACGAAGACGATAAAATTTCGTCATCTGTAAAACTCCTGGGTCGGGTTGGCGAATGCTGCCGACATTTGCGGCCGTGTAGTTACCTGAAGCAAATTACTTTGCTAACAGATTCGGATAATGATAAAAACGAAGCAGACAGTGTAAAACTAATGACCATTCATGCAGCCAAGGGCCTGGAGTTTAGTTGTGTGTTTGTAGGTGGGTTGGAGGAGACTTTATTTCCCAGTGCGATGAGCATAAATACCAGGGAAGAGCTGGAAGAAGAAAGGCGGTTATTTTATGTGGCCATCACCAGGGCTAAGAAAAAATTGTGGCTTACTTATGCCAATGCACGTTACCGTTTTGGTCAGTTACAACAAAATGAACCCAGTCGTTTTATAGATGAAATGCCTGCTGATTTTGTTGATAAGAGTTTTGCCGGTGGCGGCATACGTAACCAGGGTGGCCACAGCAATAACTGGGGTGGTAGTGCATTTGACAGAAATGGTGCAGGCGGCACCAGTTATAAAAACGCTGCGCCCCCTGCTAAAAAAGAAACCAATAGCCGGCCTGCTTACCTGGTGCCCACAAGGCCACAGGTAAAGGAGCATACACCTACCGAAAACTTTACAGCCAGCGATACCACCAACCTGCAGGCAGGGCAAAAAGTAGAGCATCAGAAATTTGGCTTTGGCGAAGTAGTAAAAATGGAAGGTGCGGCCCATAATCCCATTGCCACTGTACAGTTTGAATTAAACGGGGAGAAAAAAATAATGCTCAATTATGCTAAACTGCGGATACTTGAATAGGTACATTTAAAAAGGATTTTTTGACGGGCATTTTATTATTGGTCATTCCCGAAAAAATACCGCTTCATCGGTACAGGCCGGAGGTTTCGCAAATATATTTTTTGTCCAGACATTGTATCCTTGGTTAACATCGTTGTGTCACTCACTTGTACAGCATACCTATGTGGAACTTTGCCTGATTGATAACAAACCAAAAGATTTGTGCACATTCACAAAAAAATAATCAAATTCGGCAGAATTCCCCTTCGTAGGGAAGGGGACTAAAAAATGTTTTATCTTGCTTTTCAATGCCTCATAACATGAACAAGAAAATAAAACAATTTGCTGTTTTACAGCTACCGCTTTTTATTTTATCTCATTTTTTTTACAAGCCTGTTTATTGCCAGGTGTATGGCTGTACTGATCCACTTGCAAATAATTATAACCCCGCTGCTACAGTGAACAATGGCTCCTGTTCGTACAATGCCACCATTTATGCCCCGCCTGTAATAGTAGATCCGCTAAGCGATGTAATAATTGAAACAAGTGGTTTACAAATGGCAGGTGGTTTTTTATGGACTTTTAATGATAGTGGTGGCGAACCAGCTCTATACATGATTGATACCCTCACCAACGCACTGTTGCAAAAAGTTTTATTACAAGGCGCAACAAATATAGATTGGGAAGACATTGCTTTTGATGGTACCTATTTTTATATTGGTGATTTTGGGAACAATGCCAATGGTGCCAGAACCAATTTAAAAATTTATAAATTTCATTTTACTTCAATAGCAGATCATATCACTAACCCGATAGTTACTATTGCTGCCGGTGAAATTGAGCAAATAAATTTTGTGTACAACGATCAGCCTCAGCCCCCGGTTGTTACCACCGCTAACAATACAAAATTCGATTGCGAAGCAATGATTGTTGATGCAGGTAAAATTCACCTGTTTACTAAAAACTGGATTGACATTAATACCACGCATTATGTAATTAATGGAATAGCGCCTGGCAATTATATTGCGATGCCGGTAGATACGCTGGCAACAAATTACCTGGTAACAGCCGCAGATAGAGTACCAGGCAAAAAAATGGTTTGCTTACTTGGCTATCAAAACACAGGAACGGCATTGCACTACATTCATTTATTATCAGATTACAGTGGCGGTAAATATTTTAATGGCAATAAAAGAAAAATAGAGCTTCAGAATGTTTTATATATGGGCCAGGCGGAAGGTATTGCTTTTAGAAATGAGACCTATGCTTACATAAGTAGTGAAAAATTTACAAAGAATGGTTTTACTGTAAACCAAAAATTACTTTCAATTTTCATTGGCGGATTAGTTTCAAGCCTGGCAGTAAAGTATGAATTTATTGGAGATGGGAATTGGGATATTGCTGGAAACTGGAGTAATATGGTTGTTCCACCTGCAAACCTAAATACAGGTAGTGAAATTTATATTGATCCTGCGCCAGGAGGTAAGTGTGTTTTAAACACCCCTTACATACTTTCACCTAGCTGCCTGCTTAATGTAAGCCCTGGAAAATTTTTTATTATTGAAGGTAATTTTTCAATACACAATTGATAGATCATATAGGACCATAAATAAAAAAACTGCCTGTTTACAGGCAGCTTTTTTATCTAACAGATCTAGAGGTAAAACCAATTAACTAAATAACCCGCCTTTTTTAAGTGAGCGTGTTCCTTCGCCAATTTTAAAACCATTCTGGTATATCTGGATTGTATAATTACCTTGTTGGAAATTTACACCTGGTTTGAATGCAAATTCAACATTTCTTTTTTTAGCTGTTTCTAATTCAACTGGTAATTTAGCAGTGAAAGATTTATCACCTTCTTCACGAGTTGTAAATGTACCTGAACCTAATGATTCAACTGCTACTGGTTTTCCATCAGGCCCAATTACCAATACATAAACATCTGTTGTACCTGGTTGTGCAATCCTGTTGTCTACGTCAAAGCTTACTAATAATTTATCAACGCGTTTTGCTACAGTTGAAACTTTTTCTTTACCATTATTTTTTACATTGATAGGTGTAATCATAATGTTATAAGCATTTAATGTAGAAGCTACATCAACCTTTTTTGTAAGCTCTTCTTTTACTGCAGTAGTAGTAGTCAGGTCCTCGGTTAATTTTTGTTTTTCCTGTGTTAATACAACTTTATCAGCAGTAAGCGTTTCATTATCTTTAGATAAACGAGCTATTTCAACTTCCATATTTTCGATCTTACCATTTAAAGTTGCGATCAAAGTTTTAGCCCTTGATAACTCTGCTGCGGTTGCATTTTTCTTATTAAGGATGCTACGGATTTCGTTTTTTACTTTAGAAATCTCACTATTTTTTTCAGTTAATTTAGCTTGTAACCCGGTATTTTGAGTTGACATAGAATCCAGTCTGGCCAAAGAAGCATCAAAACTTTTTTGAACGTCACTCTTTTCAGTATTTACTGTTGCAATCTGTGTTTCCTGCTGTTTAATTACCTCAGTGGTTTTGTTCTTATCAACAGCTAAAAAGCCGACCAGGCCGATAATGCCTGCTGCTAATACACCGATAACAACGTTTCTGTAATCTTTTTTTACCGGTTGATTTTGTGTAGTGGATGTTGGAAAATTATCTGTAGTATTCATGATATTAAAGTTTTAGATTTCTTAAAATGATTAAAATAAAAAATGAATAAATAAATTTATTTGGCGCCCGGTTGCCTAATTTCCAAAACCGTGCCATAATTAAATTTTGTGCGGAACTTGAATTGAAATATAGAAGGTATCCTGTAGTTAAAATGGTAGGAAATAAAGTGCAACTCACACTATTTCAAGTAATCAACTTTTATTTTTTTGCAACAAATCCCTCCAACTGTTAAAAGAAATTAAACATAATAAAAGGCATGCTTTTTTAATTCAGGCACTCAAAAATATTCATTGATACAGCATTATAAAATGTGAAATAATATTTTCAAAATAAAGGGTAGTTATAATTTATAGCTTATTTCAAAAATATCATCAATGGTTAAAAACGATTGGTTTGGTATTTTAATCTTAAAAGTTCATATCATTGATTATAGACCAAAACTTCTGTTCACTGTAATATTACCTAAGGCAAAAACGTATAATTCCGCCAATTGAATAGAACAGTTACTATATACACAGTAATTATTCTATTGAGTAAAAAGGGCAGTTTTGCTATTGCCAGGTATATAATACTATTACATCTTTGTGTAAGAAAAATGAGAGAAAAGAAACGGTCTTTCAAAATCTAAAAAGCAGTCCAAATCCTATAAAAAAGTAAAACCTTATATCCTGAGACTATGCTTTAAAAAGCGATGATGATTCAAAAACCAACAGATCCAAAACCTAAAGAAGACCAAAAAACCAGTATCCTGAGACTATGCCTTAAAAAGCGATGATGACTCACAAAACCAACAGATCCAAAACCTAAAGAAGACCAAAAAATCAGTATCCGGGACTATGCTTTAAAAAGCGATGATGATCCAAAACCAACAGATCCAAAACCTAAAGAAGACCAAAAAAACCAGTATCCGGGACTATGCTTTAAAAAGCGATGATGACCCCAAAACCAATTGACCAATATCCTAGCCTATGCCCTAAAAAGCGATGATGGCCAAAGACCAAACACACTGAAACCAGAACAACATTTAAACCGTTTTTTCTGGGAGGCACAGCCTCAAAAATTGAACGATCCCAAATGAACCCCCGAAACCAGGGTTCAAAAAAATGTACTTCCACAGGCTATGAAAGACCAATAGCTGTGGAAGTTTTTATTTTCAGTAGTAATTGACATTTATAATTTTTCGATAAACGGCGGTATGAAATTTTTTGAAATAAAATTTATACAAACAGGTCGTTGTATAATTTAGCACCAGGCACAACCGAATATTTTTCAAGGTTAGTTATCCCTTCTTTTGCCAGTACATCTTCATCAATAAAACTATTGCCTGTGCATTCTGCTGATGGTTTAGATAAAATGTAATAAGCTGCGTCTGCAATAATTTCTGTAGTGCGGCTCATGTTCATCAAAACCTCGCCACCCAATAAATTTTGTACTGCTGCTGTTGCAATGGTAGTTTTTGGCCACAGGGTGTTGGCTGCAATTTTATATTTTTTCAACTCTGCAGCAAGCCCTAATGCTATCATGCTCATATTATACTTACTGATGGTATAGGCCAGGTGATTTGCAAACCATTTCATATCCATATTTAAAGGCGGTGATAAATTGATGATATGAGCGTTTGAAGATTGCTTTAAAAAGGGTATGCATGCTTTGCTTACAAAATATGTTCCTCTTACGTTTATATCATACATTAAGTCGAACCGCTTGGGTTCTGTTTGCTCTGTATTGGTTAAAGAAATGGCTGAAGCATTGTTGATGAGTATATCTATGCCGCCAAATTTTTCAATGGCCAGGTTTACTACATTTTGTACCTGGTCTTCAAACCGTATATCACATTGTACTGCCAATGCTTTACCACCAGCGTCTTCCATTTCTGCTGCTGCAGAAAAAATAGTGCCCCCTAATTTTGGATTTTCTTCAACACTTTTAGAAGCTATTACAATATTGGCACCTTCTTTTGCAAGGCGTAAGCCAATTGCTTTGCCAATACCCCTGGATGCCCCTGTAATAATTACTGTTTTATTTTGAAATGACATGATGGTAATTTTTTCCAAATCTAATTAAAAGAGTTTATTAAAAGCCCCCTTGCCACCCGAAGGTGGTTCTGCAGAATATGATTTAAAATTGGTTAATTTATTACGTGGGAAAAGATCCCAATTGGTATGCGGTACAAGTGAGTGACACAACGATGATGCTATGAAATCCTTCTGCCGGGGTAATAAAAAATAAAAAGGTGCAAAGCTTTAAAAACTTGGCACCTTATGGAAAGAAGAACTTATGCCAACACCGCTTCGTGGGTAATGTTAGTATTCAATAATTTTGATATGGGGCAATTTGCTTTTGCATCTGCAACGGCTGCATCAAACTGCTCCTGGTTGATGCCGGGTATTTTTGCGGATACAGTTAAATGTGATTCGGTAATAGCTCCGGCTGCAGGGTCCAGGGTAATTTCGCATTTGGTATTAATTTCATCTGCGGTAAAGCCTGCGGCATTTAATACAAAACTCAGCTTCATACTAAAGCACCCGGCATGGGCTGCGGCTACCAATTCTTCAGGGTTGGTACCTATGCCATCTGCAAAACGTGTGTTGAAAGAATACTGCGATTTATTTAATACAGTACTTTGGGTAGTAAGGTTACCGGTGCCTTCTTTGCCTGTGCCGTTCCATACGGCGGTTGCGTTACGTTTCATTTTTTTTGTTTTTATTGGTTGGTAAAAAATTTTTCGTTGAAGCCAACAATTATTTTATTGTTCATTTCAATAACCGGCCTTTTTACCAGGCTGGTATATTCAAGCATTAATTGTATGGCTGCTTTTTCGTTGGTTACTTTTTGCTGCACTTCCGGTGATAAACTTCGCCAGGTAGTGCTTTTTTTATTTAATAATACCTGCCACCCTACTGCATTACACCAGCTCAAAAGTTTATCTTCTTTGATACCTTTTACTTTATAATCATGAAAATTTACTTCAATATTTTTATGCTTATACCAGGCCAGTGTTTTCTTTGTGGTATCGCAATTGGGTAATCCGTAAACAGTAATTGTATTCATTTCAACTTTTTAAAAAAGGGAATGTAGTTTTTATTTACCCTTATTTTTCGCAATCAGTACAACAGTTATTTTTAATGATACGCCCTTTTAAAAAGTAAATTTAATCACAGAAGTTAAAGATACATGCTAACATAAAGTGATGATAATTATTAAATTAAATTTGTTAGTTGGGAAATTCGGAGGCAGGAACTTTTAAAATACTGTTGGTAACATTTTTTATCAGTTTGTCTTTAAAATCCTGGCTGGTTTCAAAACCAACACCATCAATAATTTGTGTTTTTGTCCTTATCTGCACGGGCTTATCTGTATAAAACTGGTAAACGGGGCGGTTCCTGTCCCAGTATAATTCATTACAATAAAGTGTATCACCATTTTTTAATCCTATAAAACGTACACTATCCCTTAGCAATATTTTACTTTGGGTTTCTATGTATTTTGCATACTTAGCATCTAATATGCTTTCTTTTTTTTCGGTATCATCAAAAAAATCTACGTGAATGGTTTTGGGAAATTCTACAAAGGGTACCGTATCCTGTACCCGGTACATGAGCGGACCAGTAAGGTTAGCTTTTTGTTTGCCACCGATTGAATATTTAATGTTTACATTTTTTGCTACTTCTATGCCGATTGTTTTGGCATCCAGCGCCTTTATATCCTTTATACTGTTTTCACAATTGCATAAAAAAATGCAGCCTGTTGTAAGGGCTGCAATCTTTTTTATATTGTGTGAAGCAAAATGCATGGTAGAGAAAATATTATTGGTAAACCTGCCTGCGGAACCAAAGATCGCTCAGGGATAAACCTACGCTGATACGCAATGTGCTTTCACGCAGGTTAGATTTTTTATCGCCACGACTGCCAATTTCGATGGCTGTATTTAATAAGGAGGTTTGCGTTTCATAATAACCTTTTCTCAACTTTAAAGGAAAGCCGGCTCCAAAAGAAAAACCATATTCAGGAAGGCTGTTATTTACTTTGATATAATCAGGGCCATAATAAAATCCAAAACGGTAGCGTACAAAACTAAAATACTTTTTAAAAGGGGTATTGTCTTTTAAAGGTAAATATTCAGTGCCTACTCGAATCTTCCAGTTGTTTTGTACCTGGTTGTTTTCGTTATAAAATTTAAAGTCCTGCCATTTGGTTGTTTCAAAATCTACTCCAAATAACCAGTTCATAGATTGATAAGTAACCCCAACACCTAAAGTAGCAGGATACACAACTTTGCCTTCGCTATTATTTTCAAACACACTGTCCACCCTGAATTTATTGCCGGAGGCATCATACAAAACTGTTTCTACAATTGCATCTTTACTGGCCGTCATGGTCTGTTTTAAACTACCATAAGCACCAAACCGAAGAATAGAAAACTTGTTATTTTTCAGTTTAATTTTTTGTTCGTATTGTATCCCTCCATTTAAAAACAGGCCACCAAAGCTTGTTTTACTTTGTGTGTTTGACTGGGCATATTGTAACGTGTCGTTTAAAAAAGTTCTCCTGGTGCTAAAATCTTTATTGCCAAACATATATCCACCATTTACACCAACACTAAAATTTTTGATGCGAAGGCCAGTTCCAATATAGGCCTGATTAATTCCACCGGTACCTTCATAAATGGTGCCCACACTATCTACACCCGGCAGGCGCTCTACCACTGATATTTTATAATTTATCCGGGTAACCGGCTTTAACCCAAAATTCATTCCCCAAAAAATATCTTTTTTATTGGCATTTTTCAATTTGATAGGAAAACCTAAATTGAGATAAGACATAACAGCATTGGTTGCAGAAAACCTTGCCGCCGGGTTGGTGCTTTTTAATGTGCGCCGGTCAGCTTCAACACCAATATCAAATATGGTTGCTTTTAAGTTACTATAACTGGCCGGGTTGGTAAAGTTAATGCTGGAGTAATCGGAGAAGCCGGCTACAATACCGCCCATGCCCCTGCTTACAATATTTGCATTGGGTACCAAATCGCCAACACCGTACCTTGAATAAGGAGAATTTTCCTGTGAATAAACCGTATGCTGCAAGCCACAAGCTATAAGAAAGACGGGTAAAAATTTATTGATTGTTAGTTTCGCTAAGTGCATACAGTCCTTTGAATAAGAAATTTAAGTCCGCAAATATCTTGTTTTTAAGTTGACGGGCAAAATAGCCTGCATCACCCCCGGTTAAAACCACGTTAAAGTTGCCATAGTTTTTCTCATAGAACTCAATGAATCCGGCTATTTCGTAAGAAATGCCTGCAATAACACCACTCTGTAAATTTGTTTTGGTATCGTAGCCAATTATGGGGAAGTTCCAGTCTTTTTTAACCAATGGCAGCAATGCGGTGTAATCATTCATCGATTTAAAGCGCATTTCCATACCGGGTGATATGGCCCCTCCTAAAAACTGGTGGGCCTGGTTGATGAAATTATAAGTGATGCAACTGCCCAAGGCAATCACCAGGTTATTTTTACCCGGAAAAAAATGTACAGCAGCAGCAAGAAGTGCCAGCCTGTCGGCACCAATTGTTTCCGGCTTACCCACCGGGATTGTAAATTTTAATTTAGTAAGGTGTGAGAGTTTATGAAAAACAGTGCGTTCGGTTAATGTTTTTTCAATGGCTTCATTGTGTTTGATTACTGAAGAAAGTATTGTTTTTTGTGGTAGGTATTTATTCAATAACCCTTCGATGGTGTGTTCGCTGTCATCGGGTAAAATAATTTCTTCAACAAATACATCCTCTTCAAACAAAGCTGCTTTTAGCCGTGTATTTCCAAAATCAAAGCAAAGGGTTTTTGTTGTCGGGTTCATGGTTGATGGTTCATGGTTGATAGTAAAAGAGTATTGAAATTGTTAGATCAAATAAATATTGTAACAAAAATTAGCCATATAAATAAAGAAACCGCCCATACTCATAAATGTTTTACCCATGAACCATCAACTATGAACCATCAACCAATCCCTACAAATCAAAGCCACTTAAATTTTTAAAATGGCCGTTCAATTTTATTTTTTCTTTTAGGGTTTCCATTTCCGTTACTACCGGCAAAACTTTTAGCAGGTGTTGCTTTAAATATTCCTGTCTTTGTAATTCATGCATCAGTTCCAGTAATTCATATTCTTCCGTTAAAGAAAGGCCGGCATGGTGCGCTACTTCATAACTCCATAAATCTTTTTCGGCTGCTGTAAAATTTTTATTCACTTTTAAAATGGTGTGTAATTGCCTGATGCCTGCAATTACTTTTTCCATCAGCGCAGGATTTCCGTTGCTAAAATTTTCAGGATAATTTACAATGGCGCCGCTGTATAATTTATCCGGGATTGCTTTCACCAGTTCCAGCACCCTGAAAACCGTGGTACCTTTTGTTTTAATATCGAATTCACCATTTTCGTATTCTTTGGTAATTTCTACCAGTTCAACCAGGGTACCCATTTCATTCATCTTACTATTTATCACCGCAGGAATACCGAATGGTTTTTTACTTTCTTTAATGTCTGCTATCAATTGTTTGTAGCGTGGTTCAAATATATGCAGGTTAAGCTCTTCGCCGGGATACACCACAATTCCCAATGGAAATATCGGAATAAAGTTGGTCATGATTTAATACAAGTTTTATCGAAGGTAATGCTGAAAAATTAAATATCTAAGCCACCTTATTTATTAATATTTCTTTGTGGGCAGACATTTGTATTTCAAATAAACATCGTTGTGTCACTCCCTTGTGTCGCATACCAGTGTGGAACTTTTCCTGCATAATATTAGTAAACGTATATCATTTTGTTATTTGTACATTCCTATATAGTTGAAGAGGTTAAATCAATTTTTTTGAGATAAAATAATCGGCAATGCTTTTTGGAAGATTGCAAATATGTTTCCATATTGTAGTATTTGTTACAACGTAGATAAAGCCCCACATTGGTATTTAGTACAAGAGGGCGATGCAACGATGATGGCCAATGCTTCTCTGCCAGGACAACAATAAAAGTAAAGTACGGTGAAAAATATTTTAGCTTATAATTTGAACTAAGCTGCCCGTTAATATTTTTTTGATAGCCGCATTTACATAAGCAACTGTGTTTCATTTTCTACCAACGAAATACAACGGGCCAACGCCTTTATATCTCTTTGCTGAATTTGCTGCAGGTATTGTTGCCACATCAAACAAAATTGATTGTAATTAAAACAAATTCCAAAAAAATGAAACACAGTTGCTTATGTAAATGCGGCTATCAAAAAAATATTAACGGGCAGCTTAGTTCAAATTAT
>JANMVB010000190.1:0-2216 GCA_031392305.1 Ferruginibacter sp. | reverse complement strand
GTGAAGATTATATAAAGATAAGGATGCCGGTAGATAATAGAACCAAACAGCCTTACGGCCTTTTACATGGAGGTGCAAGTTGTGCATTAGCTGAAACTGTTGGCAGTGTTGCGGCCCACCTTGTAATAGATGCTAACAGGTTTATTTGCGTAGGGCTCGATATCAATGCCAATCATGTAAGAAGTACAAGACAGGGTTATGTAACGGGTATTGCAAAACCGTTGCATCTCGGCTCTACAACCCATGTGTGGGATATTAAAATTTATGATGAAGGTGAGAAGCTGATTTGTATAAGCCGCCTTACTGTAGCTGTTTTAAACAAAGCATTTTAGCAGTTAAGTTTTACTAAAAAATATTTCCACTATATCTTTTATTGAAGGGTAAGTATTGGCCAAAGGATCTTTCATATCAGTTGGTTTTACCCATTTTATTTCAGTAATCTGCTCCTCAGTTTGGGCCACCAGCGTTTGTTTTTTACTGCATACAATATGATACCAATGAGATGTTTTTAAGAAATGTTTGCCAAATGCATTGTATGTATGATAGGTTTCCCCTATCTTTTTTTTGAGGGTTAAATTATTCACACCTGTTTCTTCTTCTACTTCCCGTATTGCACATTCTTCTAAATTTTCACCTTTTTCCAACTTTCCCTTTGGCAGATCCCATTTATCCAATCTGTATATAAATAGAATTTCTTTTTTATCATTTTGAACAACACCACCTGCTGCTTCTATAGCTTTAAAATGTTTAAAAAAGGCTTTTTTTAAGGCTTCAAGATCAGTGTGCCATAACACCCCTGCATGAAACTCTTCTTTTTGTATTTCGTGCAGTAATGATTTTATTGCAGGCCCCGATATTTCATCCATAAAAACGGCATCGGGGTGATGCAATATCTCATTGAGTTTACTATCAATTTCATCACAGAGATAAACAGGTTTTTCGTTGAAGTAAATTTTTATGTACATATTGATAACTTTTGCGTAAGGGTTTTATGGTTGCATCTTTTTTTAATTTGCTGACCAACAGTCGTTTTCCATAGGATCATCGTTGTGTCACTCACTTGTACTACATACCTTTGGGGAACTTTGCTTATTGTATGTTGAGAATCTACGTGAATATATACTTACCGCTTTAAGTATAAATATAGAATTTTACAGTGCTCAAAAGCTATTGGCCGAAAGCAAACAGCTTTTATTATTTTTGCCAGATGACAAATGAAAAAGCCATTGCCGAAAAACTGTTACAAATTAATGCAATTAAATTAAGTCCGCAACACCCATGCACCTGGGCAAGTGGCTGGAAAAGCCCCATTTATTGCGATAACAGGAAAGCATTATCCTTTCCTTTTATAAGAGATTTTATTAAAAGTGAAATGTGCAATGTGGTTTTTGAAAAATTTCCTGAAGCAGATTTATTGGCCGGAGTTGCTACAGCAGGTATTGCCTGGGGTGCAATGGTAGCTGACCAACTGAAATTGCCTTATGTATATGTAAGGCCAAAGCCAAAAGAACATGGTTTGGGAAACCAGATTGAGGGATTTTATGAAAAAGGGCAGCGTGTAGTTGTAATCGAAGATCTTATTTCAACAGGAAAAAGTAGCCTGCAGGTAGTTGAATTGCTACGTAAAGAAGGGCTTACCGTTGTAGGAATGGTATCGATATTCACCTATGGATTTGATGTAGCTGATCAGGCATTTGCATCTGCAGCAACCTCCTATATTTCCTTAACAAACTATAGCACCCTTATCCACTTAGCAGAAGAAAAAGGGATTATAACAGCGGAACAGCAAAACACTTTGTTAAACTGGCGGCTTGATCCGGCAAACTGGAATGTAAATTGATAACTTTAAACAAATAATATAAATATGAAAGCATTTAAACTTACCCTGCTGGCATTGGCAGGTTTTACTACCATGGGTTTTGCACAACAAAAGGCCGTTAAAAAAGTTGTAATCCAAACTCCTTCAGTACAATGCGAAATGTGTAAAGAAAAGATAGAAAGATATTTAACCAGGGAACCAGGGGTTTCAGCCGTTAAAGTAGATTACAAAAAGAAAACAACGACTGTAACCTATATCACTGACAGGAACAATATTGAGCAGTTAAAAACAGCTATAGCCAATTTAGGATATGATGCCGATGATGTTACGGCTGAAGAATCTGCTTATGCCAAGTTGCCAAAATGCTGTAAAAAGCCTGCGGCACCTTCTAATCCAA
>JANMVB010000179.1:0-4464 GCA_031392305.1 Ferruginibacter sp. | reverse complement strand
TTTAGAAACGGCATTGACATTACCGAGCAGAAACATACCAGTTTTGAGTTTAGAGTTTACTATATAACAGGATTGTCTTCTCTTTATTTAGATTTTATAGAAAAGAAATGGAGAGAGGATTTTGGTCTGCCCAAACTGTGCTCCTACTCATCAGGAAGATAAATAATTAACCAGGCAACACAATGGCAAAAGAATGGATTTTAAATAGTGCGATGAACCGCTTTCAGCTTAATTTCAAAAGAAATGTTGGACCAACCTCTGAATCAATTAGAAAATGTTCTCCCAATACTATTGATGAATGGCGTGAATATTATTTTAAAAATGTAAAATCGAAAGAACATATCGAAGAGTTAGGTAAAAAACTTTATATTAAAATAACTGAAGTCATTCAATCTGAAGTTGCTGAACTAAATGAGCAAGACTGTATTGACTATATGATACAACTTGTTATAGATAGAACTTTTGATGGTTACATAACAGAAATTCAAACTATTTATGGACAACTTCAAAAAATTCTTGAAATTCCCATTGAACCCGCCCCGGACGAATGGGACAGACTCTTTAACGTAGATTTTTTTATAAAAATAAATGAGAAATATATTGGCTTACAAATAAAGCCTGTAAATAGTGGAATTCAACTTCCGGAAATTTTCAAAGAATACGCTTTACAAGCAGAAACACATAAAAAGTTTACAGAAGTTTTTGGCGGTAAAGTTTTCTATTTGTTCTCTGCTAAAGTCGGAGAAAAGAAAGAAATTCAAAACAAGGAAGTAATTGAGGAAATAATACAAGAAATAAAACGATTGTCCTAGATTAAATCAGAGCTATATTTCGCTAATATTGTATTTAAAGTAATTCTGAACAATAAAAATTTGCTATAATTCTTTTTCAATTATAGGTTCGGTTAACCTATAAGATATGAAATGAAAATTTTTAAATTAACGAGGACATTGGCACCACATTGCCCATGCTGATTGGAGCCAAAAACTCACAACTTCAAAATCACCTGCACATGAAAAAAGAAGAAATTCCCCAGGATGATGGCGCATTAAATAAACTTACCAAAGAGGTGGTTTATGCAGTTGACAATACCGGCAAATATGTAACGGAACTAAGCACGGGGTGGGATGTAAAAGCAACCGCACTGGATGCAGCCTGGAAAGATATTGAAGAACGGGTGGAGGCTGCAAAACAAAAAGTACTGGATAAGCAGGCCAGCCCAATATTATATTTTATGGAGCTGCGGCTGATGGATCTCGACATTGTAGCTGCCTATACAGGATTTTGGAAGTGGACTATTAAACAACATATTAAACCCGGTGTTTTTGAGAAACTTTCTGAAAGCAAACTCCAAAAATATGCCACTGCATTTAGTGTAAGTATAGCAGACTTAAAAACCATGAACGTAAATGAAGATTGAATTTGAGCACCTGCAGGCAGCGCACTGCGAAAACGGGGTTACCACTAATTTACTACGCAGCATTGGCATCAATAAAATAACAGAACCATTAAGCTTTGGCATCGGGTCCGGCATTTTTTTTATACAAATACCATTTCTAAAAATAAACAATGGCCCTGCAATAGCATTTCGTACTATGCCTGGCCTTATATTTAAAAGAACCTGCAACCGGTTGGGCGTACCCGTTATAAGAAAAAAATTCAACTCGAAGGAACAGGCCGAAAAATTTTTAGAAGAATGCCTGCAACAGGGCCATCCTGTTGGCTGCCAGGTAGGGGTTTATTATCTTACCTATTTCCCCAAAGAATATCGTTTTCATTTTAATGCCCACAACCTTATTGTGTACGGCCGTGAGGAAGATAACTACCTCATCAGTGACCCCATCATGGAAAAAGTAACTACGCTTACGAGGTATGAGCTGGAAAGAGTACGCTTTGCAAAAGGTGCACTGGCACCACGTGGGCAAATATATTACCCAAAAGAAAATACCATTGTTACAGATGACAAAATAAGGGCTGCTATTAAACATGGCATCAAAAAAAGTGTAAATGACATGCTGCACATTCCGCTGAATATTGCCGGCGTAAAAGGCATTGCAACCACTGGCAAAAAAATAAAAAAGTGGCGTGATAAACTAGGCCCTCAAAAAGCCGGTTTATACCTTGCGCAACTGGTGCGTATGCAGGAAGAAATTGGAACAGGTGGTGGAGGTTTTCGTTACATCTATGGAGCATTTTTACAGGAAGCGTATGCCTATATCCCCAAAGATGAACTACCAGAAATTTCAAAAATATTTACGCAATCCGGTGACCTTTGGCGTACTGCAGCCGTGCAGGCTGCAGGCATTTACAAAGGCAGGATAGGCAGCCAGCAGGATTTTAATATTATGGGAGATTATTTGCTGGAAATATCCGAAATAGAAAAAAAAGCTTTTAAGGCCTTGTCACAAATTAAATGGCATTGATGCAGGCAGTCAGCATACATGATCTTGGCTTCCGCTATCCCGGATCTGACCGGCATTGTTTTCAGCACCTCCATCTTACAGTTGAAGCTGGTGAAAGCTTTGGGCTATTTGGCCCCAATGGTGCAGGCAAAACTACTTTAATGAATTGCATGACTGGTCTGCTAACTTTTAAGGAAGGCACCATTCATTTGTTTGGCAATAAAATTGGCCAAAATAAAACCACCATCAATCAACTCTTTGGATTTGTACCACAGGATTTTTCTTTTTACCACGAGTTAAGCCCGGTAGAAAATCTTGCTTTTTTTGGCGCCTGGTCGGGAATGAAAACACCTGCAATAAAAAAAAGGACAAATGAATTACTGGAAATTCTGGACCTGGCTGCTGTTGGCAACAAGCCGGTACAAAAATTTTCAGGAGGCATGAAACGAAAAGTAAACCTTGCAATCGGTGTAATTCACCAGCCAAAAATTTTGTTTTTGGATGAGCCAACCGTGGGTGTGGATGTACAAACGAGGAACGCCATTATCAGTTACCTCAAAGATTTAAACAATAATGGCACTACCCTCATTTACACCTCTCACCAGTTGAATGAGGCCGAAGAACTTTGTAATAAAATTGCCCTCATTGATGAAGGCAAAATCATTGTATGCGACAGGTTGGATAATTTATTAGCAGCACATAAAGAAGAAGGCCTGGAGGGCCTGTTCATCAACTTAACCGGTAAAAAATATAGGGATGAGTAAATGAATACAACTTGCTTTAAAAGTTATAGTGGGCAATAAAAAAAGGAAAAGAAAAATTTTGTCAGGGCTAAGAAGCAATGTGGTACATCGTTGCATCGCCCTCTTGTACTGCATCACTTTGGGGAACTTTAATTGCGTTTCGTCACAAAGTTTACACCTTTTTAAAAGGTGTAAACTTTATCAAATAATGTAGGAAAAGATCCACACAGGTATGCGGTACAAGGGAGTGACACAACGATGTTGACCAATGCTTCTTTGTTAGGGCAAAAGAAATTTTTACAAAGTTGACACCTTTTTACAAAGGTGTCAACTTTATCCAAAAGAAATTTAAAATGGAAAATATATTGAAAGGATAATGTATAAACTGTGGGCCACGATACTAAAAGATTTACGCATTTTAAGCCGGGATAAACTCGGCCTTATTTTTATGTTTGCAATGCCGATATTGTTGGCAATTGTAATAACTGCCCTGCAAAATAGTACGTTCGAGTTGGTGAATGACAATAAAGTTCCGCTGCTACTATGTAACAGGGATACCGGCGAGGCAAGCAAACAACTTGTTGCTGCAATTGAAAAAGTGGGATTGTTTAATTTAAAACAGGTAATAGCCGATAAAACTGAAAAAGAAATCAGCGACCGGATGCATGCAAAAGATGCCCTGATTGCTATAATAATACCTGCCGATTTTTCTATAAAGCTGGCGGCAAAGGCTAAAGATATTTCCGGCAAGGCACTCAACGAATTTGGTATGGAGGTAGATACAATAAAGGGAAATGTGGAAACAATGGAATCTATCACGTTGATGTATCACCCGGTATTGCAGGAGTCTTTTCGCCAGTCGATAAAAGGGGCTTTAAGAAGTACCCTTCAATTGGTAGCAAGTAAGCAAATATTAAAAAGCCTCTACTTTGCTTTAAATGAAAAACAACTTCCTCAAAGTCTTGAAAATGACATTCTTAACAATGAAATAGGGATTAAAGAAATTCCAATTTCAAGAGATGGCAGCAGAAAAATCCCCAACTCAACACAGCACAATATCCCGGCCTGGACCATCTTTGCTATGTTCTTTGTGGTGATCTCTTTAGGCAGCAGTGTGGTAAAGGAAAAACTAAACGGCAGTTTTGTAAGGTTAAAAACTTTACCTACTAATTATATGGTGGCGCTTCTATCTAAACAAATAACCTACCTTTTTGTAACGCTTGCCCAGGCGGCTGTAATTTTTTCTATAGGCATTTGGTTATTTCCGCAGATGGGGTTGCCAAAACTTGAATTGCCCGATGACCTTACCGGCCTGGTTA
>JANMVB010000166.1:0-5453 GCA_031392305.1 Ferruginibacter sp. | reverse complement strand
TGCCCACAGTGTGCAGGTTAGGTGCGGTTAATTTTTTCAGTACAAGGTTTTGATGAAAATAAAAATAACTTCCGCAACTTTCCAGCAAAGGGAACTCAACACTTACCAGGTTTATGTTCTGGTGAAAATAAACATACTCTGTTACCTGCCTGAGATTGGGGAATACGAGTTTGGTGGGAGTTGCAAAACTAACCTGGTGGTAATAAACGGAAGAAAGTACATTGTCGCTTATCACAACAGTGGTGGTATCGATTGCCCTTGTAACGAACGGAGCTAAACATAAAAGTGCCACAATTAAAATACTTTTCTTCCCTAAATATGATTTAAGCATGGGTACAGTTTTAAAGCGAAGCGGTATGGTGCGGATATTAATTACAAGATATAAACAAACTGGCAATTACTTGCTATCCCTGTTAAACTTGTACCGGAAAACCGGTTTCGAAACGGAAATTATATATTATACCGTGATCAAAAAAAACGAAAATATGGAAATGGATACTTTTATCAAATTGCCACCAAGGAGAGGGACAATATATGAGGTGCCCCTCTTAACCGAAACGTCTCCCTGCATTGCCCGGGGTGGCGGCCAGGAGACGTTGCAGCAGCATGAGGTTGCTATCTTTTTGTCTGAACTGTGATTTTTTTGATTGGTTTGATTGAGATGATTTGGCTTTGCTTTTTTTCCACACAAATCATCTCAAACAAATAAATCATAGTTCAGACAATTTTAGTTGCTACCACATCACGCAGGTAAAGCTCCACATTGGTATAAAGTACAAGAGGGCGATGCAACGATGTTGCCCATAGCTGGTTAGCCCGGACAAAAAATTGTATTTGTAAATTGTTTTTATTAGAACGCTCTATATTTTAATTAGCGAATGATATTTTAAGCCACAAGATTAGTAACAAGGACGACATAGGACGGGGTACTGCGCCTGTGGGGATACTACTACCCGTGTAGCACAATAGAAATTTTTAAATTTTACCTTTTTCATTTGTTCAATTATAGACAAGGCTGCCCTTTGGGGGTGGCCATTTTTTTTGTGTTTTTTGGTTCCCTAGTCGGTGTCTTCACCGAACACTGCCTATGGATACTCTTGTGCCTTAAAATCTTTTGGCTGTATTTTTTAAACCAGGATAATTTATTTCGCTACAGGTCTCAGCCCTGGTTCTTCACACGAAACATGAAATTGCTTACTGCCCGTTCTCGTTAAAAGGCCTCTCTCAAATTTTAAAAAAATCAACACCCTTTCATCCATTTCATTAAACCTTGTACCGGATTAATAATTGCAGAGATGGTTTATGAGGTGAGTGAGTGTTGCATGGGTAATGTGGTGTAAACAATTTATGCCAGGTTAAATTTAAAAACGTGTGAGTGGAAATTTTAAAAATAGAAAACAGTGTTTATTTTGAATGGTTCGTGACACGAACCATGGCCACGAACCATGGCAGTGGAACCATGGCAGTGGAAAAAATCCAAAATTATTACAACTTTTTAATACTGCTATACGTTTAAGGATGAACGTTTTATTACAGCAATGCTTTTTGATAAAATTTAAAGTGGCTGCTACATTATGCCAATTCAAAAACATCTCCCCGTAAGTGGAGATGAAAGGCTGAGTTATTTCCCTAAACAATTTTTCCCTTTGCTGATAATCGTTTAATTTGTGTTATGCCTGAGATACAAATATCCACCCCCTTTAATATCGATATAGAGTTTGAAATAGCCCCATTTCATAAACGTTTTTTAGCCTACCTCATCGATTTTATTATGTTGGTATTTTACATGCTCAGTATGTTATACTTATTGTACGGTGGCTTTAAAGTAGGCGAAGGAAGCTATGGATTTGTAATGATTGTATTGGTAATCCCCATGCTATTTTATACCATGATGAGTGAGCTTTGGATGAATGGACAAACCGTTGGTAAAAAGATATTGAAAATAAAAGTTGTAAGCCTTGATGGTGGCGAGCCAACCCTGGGCCAATATATGTTGCGCTGGTTTATGAGGTTTTATGAATGGGCCTTCATTGTATTTTTTTTATTTTGGGGTAATGGTATATGGGGTATCATCTGGTTGATGATTGGAGGGATTACTTCCATTATTATAATTGCCGTTTCTCCAAAAAGCCAGCGGTTGGGAGATATAGTAGCAGGTACTGTAGTGGTAGAAACCCAATCAAAACTCTCCGTACATGATACTATTTTTATGCAGGTTGCAGAAACTGATTACACCGTAAAGTTTCCTGAAGTAATGCGCCTGAGTGACAGGGATATCAACACAATTAAAAATGTATTGAGCCAAACAAAAAAAACAAACTCCTTCGACATGTGCAACCGCATTGCAGTAAAAGTTCAGGATGTTTTAAAAGTTTCTACTGATATGTATGCAATTGATTTTCTTGAGAAAATAATGGAAGATTATAATTACCTGGCCTCAAAAGAATATAGTTAACAGCGTTTCATATCTAATTACGAAAAGTAAATTTATTTAAGTACCTGCGAAGAAATAAGGCTGCCAATTAAAATGATATACAGTATCATAAAAACTACTACAAGCGAAGATAAAATAATACCTATAAATGAACAGATTCTTCCGGCACTGGAGGTACTAAAACTTGAAGGTGAGTACAACTCGGGTGATTCCATATATAACTTCTTATCCTTGTTGGCCAACACCAACCCTATTATGCCACAAATCAATCCTATAATACCGAGGCAAAAAGAACCTACTATTGAAATAATGCCCAGTACGAGAGCAGTGGTAGCATTGGGCAGATTTTGCTGCGCATTAAAATTGTATGAGGGCCCTAAAAGATCGTTTTGCTCCATTGCTGTTATCTTAATGGTAGGTAAATAATTTAATACAGATGTGCTGATTTTATTAAGGTGATTTTATTTATTTACCTTAAAATTTCTATACGCTAATATATCTATAATGCTGGAAACATTCCTTAAAAGTATATCCTAAAAAAAGCCCCACAACAAGCATGGGACTTTTAGTAATAAAATTATCAGTCACTTTTTAGAGATGATTATATGTTATGCTCTTTTGTACCCACACAAAAAACGCAATTAAAGATCCACATAGGTATTACGTACAAGGGAGTGACACAACGATGTACCACATTGCTTCCTGGCCCGAACAAAAATGTATTGGCAAAATAAAAATACTTAGTAAGCCCTCGCAAACAAAACCCTTTGGCTGCTTGGGTTACCGGTTAATATACATCGGCCTTCCTCTTGTAAATTATTGAGCGGTATGCAACGGATTGTTGCTTTAGACAACTCTTTTATTTTATCTTCCGTTTCGCCTGTACCATCCCAGTGTGCTGAAATAAAGCCTGGGGTTTCGTCCAGTAACTTTACAAATTCATCCCATTCATCAGCCTTAAAAATCCGCTCTTCCCTAAAACTCAAAGCTTTATTATAAATAGCTGTTTGTATTTCGCTTAATAAATTTATGATATTACTACTAAGGCCATCGATGGAAAAACTCATTTTTTCTTTTGTGTCCCTTCTTGCAACTTCCACAACATTATTTGCAAGGTCCCTGGCGCCAATGGCAATGCGTACCGGTACACCCTTCATTTCATATTCTGCAAACTTCCAACCGGGGCGGTTATTATCATTGTCATCATACTTTACTTTAATGCCTGCAGCCTTTAATTCCTGCATAACAGTTTTCACCTTTTCATCTATTAATTGTTTTTGTTCTTCCCCTTTAAATATGGGTACAATCACTACCTGTATGGGGGCTAATTTTGGTGGCAGTACCAAACCCTGGTTATCGCTATGTGCCATTACCAACGCACCAATTAAACGGGTGCTTACTCCCCAACTGGTACTCCATACATAATCTAACTTGTTATCCTTATCCGTAAATTTCACATCAAAAGCCTTTGCAAAATTTTGCCCTAAAAAATGTGAAGTACCTGCCTGCAGGGCTTTTCCATCCTGCATCAGGGCCTCAATACAATATGTTTCTACTGATCCGGCAAATCTTTCATTGGCTGTTTTCAAACCTTTAATAACCGGCATGGCCATATAAGTCTCCGCAAATTCTGCATATATATTCAGCATTTGCTCTGTTTCATCAATCGCTTCCTGTTCGGTGGCATGGGCAGTATGCCCCTCCTGCCACAAAAATTCTGTAGTACGCAAAAATAAACGGGTACGCATTTCCCATCTAACCACGTTTGCCCACTGGTTTATAAGCAAGGGCAAATCCCTATACGACTGTATCCATCCTTTGTAAGTATTCCAAATGATCGCTTCACTGGTTGGCCGTACCACAAGTTCTTCTTCTAGTTTTGCCTCCGGGTCAACCATTAGTTTTCCTTTATTATCCGGATCAGCTTTCAGCCGGTAATGGGTAACAATGGCACATTCCTTTGCAAACCCCTCTGCATTTTTTTCCTCTGCTTCAAATAAACTCTTGGGTACAAATAATGGGAAGTAGGCATTTTCATGCCCGGTATCTTTAAACATTTTATCTAATTGCCGCTGCATGTTTTCCCAAAGCGCATAACCGTAAGGCTTTATAACCATGCAACCCCTTACTGCGCTGTAATCGGCCAGTCCTGCCTTAATAATAAGATCATTGTACCACTGAGAATAATCCACCTGCATATTCGTAATTTCCTTACTCATTTTTATAAATTGTATTTTTCTGTTTACCGTATTTTTTAAATTATGATTTGATTTATTGCTTTAAAATTTAAATTCATTATCCGCCCTTACCTACTGGTAAATAACCGTTTACACCATTCAGCCATTTAGCACATATTTAACAGGCCTTCATTAATCTTTGTTATTAATGGCAAAGAATTTGAACTATTATTGTCATGCTTAAGCGGCACAAAAGTAGTAACTTCATCTTATAATAATTTTAAACAAATTATCATGAATACTAAAATTATACTCCTCGCAATTTCTTTAGCTGCAATCAGCAGTTGTACCACATTATATAAATCCGGACAAACGCCGGATGATGTATATTTTTCACCTAACAGAACAATATATGGTGAAGAGAAAAGAGAAGAAAAAAGGGATGAAGACAGGGTTGAGACCAGGAGGTATAATTATAACAATGATGATGCTGCAATCAGGATGGGGATATACGATTCAAGATGGAGATATTTAGATAATGATTACCGCTATAATCCATACAACTACGGTTTTAATCATGGATATTATTACAACCCTTATTACTGGCCTTATCCGGTTTACAGCCCAGTTTTTACTACACCTGTTAATCCAAAAATTACAACGCCACGTTTTAATAATTTAGGTGGATATGGAGCAACAAATGGTTACAACAATGTACCGGTAAATCCTAAAACCGGCCGGGCAGTACCAGTACGATCCTATAATAATAATAATGGAACTGCAGTTGGTAATGCTTTAAGAAAAGTATTAGGCTCTGATAATAACAATTATAATAACAATAA
>JANMVB010000128.1:0-6242 GCA_031392305.1 Ferruginibacter sp. | reverse complement strand
TTTAGGGGACGGGGGCAAAAGGGGTAAAATAAATAAATCAATGTCAGAAAAATTATCAGCGATAGAGAAAATAAAAGTAGCCAGCAATGCGCTCAGGGGAAGCATTACCCAAAGCCTGCAGGATGAAATTACCGGCGCCATACGTGAAGATGACCAGGCTGTGATAAAATTTCACGGAATGTACCAACAGGATGACCGTGACCGCAGGGAGGAACGTGCCGAAAAAAAGCTTGACCGCCTTTATACATTCATGATCCGGTTACGCCTGCCCGGTGGTTTTATCAGTGCAGAAAAATGGCTGGCTGCAAATGATATTGCGGGAGAAAACAGCACGGGAATCATTAAGATTACCACACGGCAAACGATTCAATTGCATGGCTTGATTAAAGCAAAAATTAAACCCACCATACAGGCATTTAATGAAGCACACCTTGATAGCATTGCTACCTGCGGTGATATCAATCGCAATGTAACCTGCACGTCTCATCCCAATGAGTCGCCGTTACATGCCCAGGTATTTGCTTTCGCAGATAAGATTAGTACACTACTGATGCCGAAGACGAAAGCGTACTATGAAATATGGCTGGATGAGGAAAAGATTATTGATAAAAAAGTTGAAGAAGATCCTTTATACCAGGACCGTTACATGCCCCGTAAATTTAAGATTGGTATCGCCATACCTCCCAATAATGATGTGGACATTTTTACAAATGATATTGGCCTGATTGCCATTATTGAAAACGATGAATTGAGGGGTTTTAATATTGCCATTGGCGGTGGTTTGTCAACTACGCATGGCAATGCCGAAACGTATGCCCGCCTTGGTACAGTGATTGGTTTTACAGATTCGGAAGAAAAAGTTTTGAAAGCAGTGTATGAAATATTAACGGTGCAGCGTGACTTTGGCAACAGGAGCGACCGCAAACTTGCCCGGTTAAAATATACGGTTGACAGGCTGGGTGCAGATAAATATAAAGAAGAAGTGGAGAAGAGGACTGGCTTTGCGCTGGAGCCTGCAAGGCCTTATAAATTTACAAAACGTGCCGACAATTATGGCTGGATGCAGAATGATAAAGGCGTGTGGTATTATACTTTATTCATCGAAAATGGAAGGGTGCTGGATGATGAAAAACTTGCAATGAAGACGGCACTAAATGAAGTAGCAAAAACAGGCAAGGCAAACTTTCTTTTTACTGCCAATCAAAATATGATCATCAGTGATGTGGCACCTGAAGATAAAGAATTGATCAATGATATTTTAACCCGGTTTAAAATAATTGAGCATACTGCCACGGCTTCGGCTATACGCAAAAATGCCATTGCCTGTGTGGCACTGCCTACCTGCCCGCTTGCATTGGCAGAGGGCCAGCGTTATATGCCAACGCTCATTTCAAAAGTAGAACCACTACTTAAAAAGCATGGGTTGCAACAGGAAAATATTATCATGCGGATGACTGGTTGCCCCAATGGTTGCGCCAGGCCGTATGCCGCAGAGATAGGGTTGGTGGGTACGCATCCGGGCAAATATAATCTTCACCTCGGCGGCGACAATGAAGGCGAGCGGCTGAACAAATTATATAAAGAAAGTTTGGATGAGGGTGAAATACTTCTTCAACTGGATAATTTATTTGCTTCATTTTCAAAAGAACGCAACACAAGCGAATCATTTGGTGATTATACTTTACGCAAAGTGTTTGCATAATTTTACGGGAGCAGCCGTTGTTAGTGTACTTCACCAGCAACAGAATTGACAGGATGTATTTTACCTTTTCATTAAAATTTCGAAAAAATAATTATCAATAGTCCACTAATTTAGTAGGGAATGTATATCTTCGTAAAAGTTACAAAGCATACAATCAGCAGAAAGGATCCGTTTTTCAGTTTATGAGTGATAAAAATATAATTATAAATCAGGTACCAACAGGTTTGGCAGCTCAGCAAGATGCTGCCAATCACCTGTTCCCTGTATTTTTGAAATTAGAGAATTTATCACTGCTGATTGTGGGGGGCGGATATGTAGGGATGGAGAAGCTGAATGCAGTTTTGCAGAACTCGCCAGGCGCAAATATTATATTGGTAGCCACAGAAATCAGTGATGCGATAAAAGAGATTGCATCCATTTATCCAAATATAGAATTGATAGAACGGCCTTACGAATCCTCGGATATCGATGGGGCTGATATAGTAATTGCAGCCGTAAATGACCGGGCAATAAGTGAGCAGGTAAGCCAGGATGCCAAAGAAAAAGGTAAGCTGGTAAATGCTGCTGACAAACCTGAACTCTGCGATTTTTATCTTGGGTCGGTGGTGCAAAAGGGTAGCCTAAAAATTGCCATCTCTACCAATGGTAAATCACCCACTGTAGCCAAACGTTTAAAGGAAGTGATTGGTGATATGATACCGGATGAAATGGAAAATGTGTTGCAGAATGTGCAACTACTTCGTAAAGATCTTACCGGCGACTTTGAAGAAAAAGTGCGTAAGCTAAATGAACTCACCAGTGGATTGGTTGCAAAAAGTACACAGGTAAATGGAGTGGTTACCGAAGAAGAAACCATTGCCGAAGAAACCGATAGGCCCGATCAAAAACGCTGGAAAAAAATTGCCACCTATTCGGTAGCCGCTTTTGCTTTAATGCTGATCGGCCATTTTATTTTCTCTTACATTCCCTTCAACGATCTTACTGATAAAGCCACTGGCTTTTATAGTACACTGGATAAAAATTTTCATTGGATGATACTGGCCGGGTTCCTTGCCCAGTTGGTGGATGGTGCGCTGGGCATGGGTTACGGCGTTACAAGTGCTTCCATTTTATTATCTACCGGTATCAACCCGGCGGCCATAAGTGGCAGCATACATACCGCTGAAATGTTTGCGAGTGGGGCTTCGGGTTATAGCCATTACAAATTTGGCAACGTAAATAAAAAGTTATTCAAAGCATTAGTAATACCCGGTGTAATTGGTGCAATTGGTGGTGCCGTTTTATTGGTTTTTCTCGGTGAAAAATACCGTGATTTCATCCGGCCTGTGATGGCAGCTTATACTTTATTTCTCGGTGTTAAAATATTTATGAACGCATTCCGCAAATTGAATCAGCCAAAGAAATTTAAACACTATGGCCCGCTTGCAGGGCTGGGTGGTTTTTTAGATTCTTTTGGTGGCGGTGGCTGGGGGCCCATTGTTACTACTACACTTATTACCAATGGCCGCAGTCCGCGGTTTGTAATCGGTACCGTTAGTTTAACCGAATTTTTTGTAACACTGGCGAGTGCATTTACATTTTTTACTTTGCTGGGTGTTAGTCATTGGCAAACAATTATTGCACTTATATTGGGCGGTTTTATTGCAGCACCCATTGCGGCTAAGCTTGCCGGTAAGTTGCCACGCAAAACATCCTTTATTTTATTGGGTATCCTGGTAATTATCTGGAGCCTTAAAATTTTATCAACATTGTTATAACTATTTTTTTAAACATTTAGTCCACTAAATTGATAGACTTGTAAACTTAAACCGGATGAAACTAACTTATACTTTACGCCGATGTTGTTGAGAATATTCTCAACTGTTTATTTCATAAATTTTTTTTGTTGCCCTATCAGTTGAGTTTCAAAGGATCATCGTTGCGTCGCACTCTTGTACCGCATACCAATGTGGAACTTTTCCCACAGTATAGAAAGAAAAATAAGTCGGCTTCAACAGCCACTGAAATTTGTGTAAATAAAACTAACAACCAAAACAAGCAATCATTCAAAATGAAAAAGTTATTAATCCTCATATTTTTAATTCCCGTTATAGTTTCTGCCCAGTTAAATGGCAGTGTAATATTAAGTGGCAGGGTAGTAGGCGAAAACCAGGAAGGATTACCTTCAGTTAGCATCGCAGTAAAAGGCGCACCTAAAGGCACCATTACAGATACTACCGGCAAATTTTCACTTGTGATTAATCAAAAATTTCCTTTCACTTTAGTGATAACTTCTGTTGGCTTTGCCCCACAGGAAATCGAGATCAGGAATATAAATTCAAAACTGGCCATACAGTTAACCAGCCAAACATTTCTTGCAAATACTGTGGTAGTAACGGCGAGCCGTACTTCGGAAAAATTATTAAAATCACCGGTAAGCATAGAAAAGCTTGATATCAGGGCATTGAAAGAAACACCGGCTGCCTCTTTCTATGATGCATTGGGCAATGTAAAAGGTGTACAGCTTACCACATCTTCCATCACCTTTAAAGTGCCTAACACACGTGGTTTTAATATACCCAACAACTTTCGCTTTATGCAACTGGTAGATGGGATAGATATGCAGGCGGCCACTTTAGGTGTGCCCCTTGGTAATGCCATCGGCCCAACAGAGCTCGACATTCAGAGTATTGAAGTAACGCCGGGTGCAGCCTCAGCATTATATGGAATGAATGCCATCAACGGCATGTCGAACCTGATTACAAAGAGCCCCTATAACTTCCAGGGATTAAGTATTTTTCAACGCACAGGCGTAAACCATGTGGATGGTAAAAATCATGAAGCAAGTTTGCTGACTGAAACAGCTATCCGGTACGCCAAAGCATTTAATAACAAGTTTGCATTTAAAATTAATGCCAGTTACCTGCAGGGTACAGACTGGATATCGGATACCAGGTTAGATCAGAATCCAAATACGAGAAATACAGCCAACCCTTCTTACCCGGTATTGAATGGAGCAAATAATATTGTGTTTGATGGCTGGAACAAATATGGTGATGATGCCCTGCAGTTGAGCAATACAGTATCTGTTACCGGGCTAAATATTGATGGGGTGGATAACAGAACACTTTCGGTTGCCCGTACCGGTTATTGGGAAAAAGATTTAGTAAACCCTAAAGTAGATAATTTAAAATTTGATGCATCGCTGCATTACCGTTTTAATCCAGCTACTGAGTTAACTTACTCGTACCGGGTTGGTAAAATGGATGGAGTTTTTCAAAGAGGTAATAAAGTTAAATTAGATAATGTGGTGGTACAGAATCACCAGGTTGAATTGAAAGGTGCTAACTACACCCTCAAGGCTTATACCTCCAGGGAAAATTCCGGGGATTCATATAATGTGAAGCCATTGGCAGATAACCTCGATTTATATACTGGTGGAAGTGCAAATGTATGGGGAGCAAAATATAAGGCAGCGTTGAATACTTATGCTAATGATCATGGCGGTTCACTTACCAGCGCTAACCTTGTGGCCGCAACTCAGTATGCCCGTGAACAGGCCGATGCCAGCAGGGTAGAGCCCGGTACTGCAAGGTTTAATACCGTAAGGGATTCTATCGTACGTATCAATAACTGGGATATAAAATCCAGCTCCATTCCCAATGCACCTGTTACCGGTGGTGCGGCTTTAATTCAAAAGAGTAATTTATATCATGTGGAAGGCCAGCTTGATCTTACAAAACAGGTGAAGTATTTTAACCTGCTTGCAGGCGTTGATGCCCGTGTATATGAATTAATTCCCGACGGAAATAATTTCGTTGATTTCGACCGTCCGATTGCCGATAGAAATTCAGCTTTGCCGGATGGTAGTTATGGCAGCAATACTTACTATAAAAAATTTGGTGGCTTTGTGCAATTGACTAAAACTTTTTTTAAGGAAAAATTAAAATTATGGGGCTCCCTGCGTGGTGATTATAATCCTGAATTTAGCGCAAAGTTTACACCCCGGCTGGCTGCAGTATATACCATAAAAGATGTACACAATATCAGGTTTACTTTTCAGCAGGGTTATCGTTTCTCGGCCTTGTTTGAGGCATTGTCTTATGTAAATAATGGCAGGGTAAAACGGGTAGGTATTTTGCCAATAATTAATGAAGGATTGGGGTACAGGGAAAACAGTTATACCCAGTCATCTGTAGCAGCATTTAATGCAGCCGTAAAGCTTGCCGGCAATACGGATGCAGCGGCACTCGCCAACAGGGCTTTATTAAAAGTAGCTGATCTGCCTGATGGCAGGCCGGAAGGGATCAATTCTTTTGAAGTGGGTTATAAAAGTGTGCTGTTTAACAACAAACTATTTATTGATATAGATGCATACACCAATGTGTATGATGGTTTTTTAGGGCAGGTGCAGGTATTTGTACCAAAGGGCTGCGCCGCCGATGACAACGACACGGCCACGATCACCCTTATGGTCATGAGAGGAGAATCGCCCCAGCATGGCCGCGGCATCACCGTCGGTGAGCAGCCGGGGCAGGCCCGGCGCAACCGGCGGATGGCC
>JANMVB010000078.1:0-9322 GCA_031392305.1 Ferruginibacter sp. | reverse complement strand
ATTAACTTGGGTCCACCAAAAACAAAGGCTGATCGTATTCTACCGGGCTGGCGTCTTCTACCAATACTTTTACTATTTTTCCTTTTACTTCACTTTCTATTTCGTTGAACAATTTCATGGCTTCGATGATACAGACTACTTTACCTGATGTAACCTCATCTCCTACATTTATAAAAATTGGCTTGCCGGGGCCGCTCTGTCGGTAAAAAGTACCAATCATCGGGCTTTTAATGGTAAGGTAATTATCTGTTTTTGGCGTTTCAGCAGGTGGGGGTGGCGGTGCGGCGGGTGTAGGGGTATTTTGTTGTACTTGCGCTGGAGAGGATGAATACATTTGACCGGGCTGCCCTCCTGCTATAATATGTTGTACCGGGTCTTTTTTCTGTTTAACAGTTATCTTAACACCCTCTTCTTCGATTGTTATTTCGCCAATATTTGTTTTATTGATGAGCTTTACCAGCTCCTGAATTTGTTTAATGTCCATATAAAGAAATTAAGTGGTTTTATGTTAAGAATCGGGCGGCTAAGGTAGGTAATGATTTATTAATATTCCAATTTTAAAAAAAGAAAGAATTTAAAAAAATTGACAAAAAAGGATTAAAAATGGCTGAAAAGTTATCAAAAGTTGGGGAAAATGCTGAGAAATCAGGAAAAATGAATCAGGGCAAATTTGTCAATTTGCCCTGAAAAAATGGATTGAAATAATTTGAAGGCCTCTTGATTTGCCTATTGGTTAGCCTCATTGGTGAGTTACATTTCTATTAAATTATTCTTTTACACGCTCTACATACTCACCCGTTTTAGTATTTACCCTTATCAATTCGCCTTCATTTACAAAAAGGGGTACGTTTACGGTGGCACCTGTTTCCACGGTAGCAGGCTTTAATGTTTTGGTGGCGGTATCACCCCTCATACCTGGTTCGCTGTAAGTAACCAATAATACAATCTTATCTGGTAGTTCCACGCCCATTGGCAGGTCAGTATCACCATTAATTAATACAGAAACTTCCTGGCCATCTTTTAAAAACTTAGGTGCATCCACCATAGATTCTGGTACGGTGATTTGCTCAAAGGTTTCCACATCCATAAAGCTATAGCCCGTATCATCTTTATATAAATACTGGTAGGCTTTTTTTTCTACCCGTACCGGGAAGATGGTTTCGCCACTGTTCCAGGTAAGTTCAATCGTTCGGCTATTATCAACACCTTTTAATTTTGCCCAAACTTTTGCCGCCGCCCTGGCTGTTTTATTTTGTCCGAATTCTATTACGGTATATAAACTACCATCTACTTTGATGATAAGCCCTGAGCGCATGTCTGCTGTAGTTGCCATGATTAAAAAGTTTAGAGTTTGTTGTTTTCTGTTTTTTGTTTTCTGTTTGACTTATTAAATTCTGAAAGTAATTTCAAATTTTAATACCCTACATTTTATCTATTGCAAAATTAGTGGGGTGCAAAAGTAGGAAAGAAATGTTTAACTGCGGCATCAATGCTTATTGATAGGAAAGTTTGCAGAACTTACGCCATCAATGAAATTACATTCCACCTTTAACATCCCGTCTCAGGGTAAAAATTTAGCTTTGACAAAATTTTAAAAATTGAAAAAATTCATATTTACTTTCCTGTTGATTGGAGTGGCAATAACTTCATTTTCTCAAAGAGATTCTGCTGATAATTATGTAAAAGGGTTTCTTACCATCCCTGCCTTTAAAATAAATATTGTGCCTGATAGCAGCATGTTCACGAACGATAACCTTAAAAAAAATATGCCGGTGATGATTATGTTTTTTAGTCCGGATTGTGACCATTGCCAAAAACAAATTAAAGAAATGATGGCTTACAAACAGGAGTTAAAAAATATCCAGATTGTAATGATATCTCCACTTTCGTATAAAGACAATAAAACATTTTATGATGAATATGCCTTAGCCAGTATGCCAAATATCCGGCTTGGCTTTGATGTAACTTTTAAACTGCGTAGCCTGTATCAAACTACCACCTACCCTTCTATGTACGTGTATGATAAAAACGGTACACTTGCAAAAGCATTTGTAGGAAATATTGGTGTGCCCGCTGTTATTGCGGCTGTAGCCCCCGTTCCCTAAAGGGGAGATTGCTGCCATCTCCTCCCATAAATGATCAAGAATTTGTATAGGAGAATGATTGCCGTAAATAGGAGTTATCAATGCAGGAAAAGATCCACATAGGTATGACGTACAAGTGAGTGACACAACGATGTTCCCCAATGTTTTTCAGCCAGGACAACAAAAAATTTAACCATACACAGGATTGAAAAAATAAGCATTTTGTAAAATAAATTTTCAAACAATATCAATTACTCATTGGCAAATACTGTAATCTGTTACCTTTGCAGCGCAAATAAATTTCTTTAATTATTTAAATATTTTTTTATCATGAAAGTAACCGTTGTAGGTGCCGGAGCTGTAGGAGCTACCTGTGCTGATAATATTGCCCGTAAAGAACTTTGCAGTGAACTTGTATTGCTGGATATTAAAGAAGGTGTTGCTGAAGGCAAGGCGATTGATATGATGCAGACTGCTACCCTGCTGGGTTTCGACACAAAAATAATTGGCAGCACCAATGATTATTCAAAAACCGCCAATACGGATGTTGCGGTTATTACCTCGGGCCTGCCACGCAAACCGGGCATGACAAGGGAAGAACTGATCGGTATTAATGCAGGCATTGTAAAAGGTGTGGCAGAAAATATTTTAAAATATTCACCGGATGCTATCATCATTATTGTGAGCAACCCTATGGATACCATGACTTACCTCGCATTACAATCTACCGGGCTACCGAAAAATAAAATTATTGGCATGGGCGGCATCCTCGACAGCAGCCGTTTTAAATATTATCTTTCTACTGCCATCGGTTGCTCACCCAACGATCTGCAGGGCTTTGTTGCCGGCGGTCACGGCGATACTACCATGATACCGCTTACAAGGCTTGCTACTTACCAAGGCAGCCCGGTTAGCAATTATTTAGATGCAGAAACTTTAAAGAAAGTTGCTGCTGACACCATGGTTGGCGGCGCTACTTTAACCGGCCTATTAGGAACTTCTGCCTGGTATGCACCCGGTGCAGCCGTTGCCGCATTGGTAGAAAGTATTGTAAGAGATGAGCAAAAATTATTTACCTGCTGCGTTAGTGTAGATGGCGAGTACGGGCAAAAAGATATCTGCATTGGCGTACCCGTTATCATTGGCAAAAAAGGTGTTGAAAAAATAATTGACTTTAAATTAAATGAAGAAGAGCAGGCTGCTTTTAACAAAAGCGCTGATGCGGTAAGAAATATGAACAATGTATTGGCTACATTAACGGTGTAGTTTTATTGGTCGTACAAAATAGCAGTGGGCAACATTGTTGTAAATATGATTTTGTCATTTATCTTTTTTGATAAAAAGGATAAATGATCTCACTTGTACGGCATACCAATGTGGAACTTTTCTTATGATATTTGTTAGGGGCGCCGATGGCGCCCTTTTTTTATTATTCAATTAAAAAATCTGGCAATACACTTTAAAAGAAAAGTTTGGTATTTCAACTCACCCCATCCACCACCATCTCCTTATTAATCTTCAACACCAAGCCCTGCAAAACTTTGCCCGGACCGGCTTCAGTGAAATGAGTAGCCCCATCTGCAATCATGGCCTGTACACTTTGTGTCCACCTTACTGCACCGGTTAGCTGCTCTATTAGGTTTGCTTTAATTTCGCCAGCATCAGTAACTGACCTGGCTACTACATTTTGATATACGGGGCATGATGGAATATTAAAACTTGTTGCTTCAATTGCAGCCGCCAATTCTTCTTTTGCAGGCAACATTAATGGTGAGTGAAAAGCACCCCCTACCGGTAATACCAATGCACGTTTGGCGCCTGCCGCTTTCATTCTTTCACAGGCAATTTCAATACCTTTTAATGAACCACTTATTACCAACTGGCCGGGACAATTATAATTTGCCGGTACAACTATTTCACCGGTTTCACCCTGCACCTGTTTACAAATCTCTTCTACTTTTTCATCCGCCAATGCAAGTACTGCCGCCATCGTAGAGGGGTTGAGTTCGCAGGCCTTTTGCATGGCTGTTGCCCTGATGGAAACTAATTTAAGTGCATCTTCAAAACTTAAAACTTTGTTGGCAACCAGGGCTGAAAACTCTCCAAGAGAATGCCCTGCAACCATATCGGGTACTACATCCGGCAATGTATTGAAAGCAATTACCGAATGAATGAAAACTGCCGGCTGGGTAACATTGGTTTGTTTTAAGTCTTCGGCTGAACCTTCAAACATGGTATCAGAAATGCGAAAACCTAACAGCTCATTTGCACGTTCAAATAAATCCTTCGCCACAGCATTTGATTCGTATAAGGTTTTCCCCATTCCTGCAAACTGAGATCCCTGGCCGGGAAAAATATAGGCATGATTCATAATTAAAAGTTTGGTTCAAAAATAATTTTTAAATTTGAACAACGAAATAATTATGGAACTATCCGATCAAATATTTAAGCCGGAAAAATATACATACCAGGATTACCTGTTGTGGAAAGGAGATTGGGAATTGGTAAATGGTTATCCTTATGCAATGGCGCCATCTCCAATTAGGAGCCACCAATGGTTTTCAAGTATATTTATTCAACATGCAAATAATTCTATTAATAAAACTGCATTGAAATGTGGCTGTCATACGTATAGTGAACTCGATTGGATAATTGATGACCTATCTGTGGTGAGGCCAGATTGCATGATCGTATGTGGCGATTTTACAGAAGACTTTTTAACTTTTCCACCCACACTCATTGTTGAAATATCATCCCGGAAAACCAAACTAAGGGATAGGAATACAAAATATAATTTATACGAACTTCAGGGTGTTAAATACTACTTATTAGCTGATACTGAAAAAAAATCAGTGGAAGTTTTTGAATTGTTAAATGGAAAATATGTTCAAAAAAATGATACATATTTCCAATTGACTGCTGATTGTACTTTTGATTTTGATGTCTTCAGCCTTTGGCAATTAATGTAATTTGGCACTGATTAGTTTTACAAATTCACTACGGGTTTCGTTCTTTTCAAACTCTCCCCAAAAAGCAGAAGTAGTAGTAACTGAATTTTGTTTTTGCACCCCCCTCATCATCATACATAAATGCGAAGCTTCAATAACAACCGCAACTCCAAGGGGATTCAGCGTTTCTTTTATTGAATTTAAAATCTGCCCGGTCAATCTTTCCTGCACCTGCAAACGCCTGCTGTAAACGTCCACTACCCTCGCTATTTTACTAAGGCCAGTAATCCAGCCGTTGGGGATATAAGCAACATGTGCCTTGCCATAAAAAGGGAGCATGTGATGTTCGCACATACTATACAATTCAATATCCTTTACAATAATCATTTCACTCACTTCTTCATGAAATTTCGCAGAATTTAAAATTGCATTGGCATCCTGCTGGTACCCCTGTGTTAAAAACTGCATTGCTTTCGCTAATCTTTCAGGTGTTTTATCCAGCCCTTCCCTTGAAGGGTCTTCACCCAATAAACCCAAAGCCTCCTTATAGCTTTTCATCAATCCCTGGGTTACATTATCGTCGTACTGGTCAATCTTTTTATAAGCCATTATATTTTTTTTCAGTTTTTTAGTTAGCTGGATATTCTACAAAGTTTCTTTCTGTTTCGTATAACCTGATGTGCAGATCAAGTGCGATATCTATTTTTTCTCTTAACAAATCATAAATGACTACTGCAATATTTTCAGCGCTTGGGTTAAGGTTTTTAAATTCGATGGTATCCTCATTTAAATTGCGGTGGTCAAAACGTTCTATTATTACTTCCTGTATCAAATCACTCAATAATTTCATATCATAAACATAGCCGGTTGCAGCATCCGGTACGCCGGTTAATTTTACAATCAATTCATAATTGTGGCCATGATAGTGAGGATTGTTGCATTTACCAAATACCTTTTGATTGGTAGCTTCATCCCACAATGGATTATTGAGGCGGTGAGCTGCATTAAAATGTTCTTTGCGGAATACGGCTACTTTTTTACCAGGCATGTGACAATGTATTACAAATAAAATTAGAAATAGTTAAAACGGTAGCTTCAAAAATTAGCTGAAAAATTGTAATGAATAATTCAGGTTGTTGTTTGTTGCTGAAGGTATAACAGAAGTTTGCTGTTCAAACACCTCAACTCCCGGATGAAATAACGTTTAAAGTTAGTGATTGTTTAAAGCATTTATATTTCGCAACTAATAAAAAGTAATAAAAAAAATTTGTCCGAGCTATGAAGCATTGGGCATCATCGTTGTGTCACTCTCTTGTGCCGCATACCATTGAGGATCTTTAATTGCGTTTTAAATTAAAAAAGGGATTATTAATTTATAGGGTTTGGTATTTACATCGTACACAAATTCTGCTACGGCCTCGAATAAAAAGTGCTAGAAAATTTCAACATAAGCCGTAAAGAAATCAAGGTTGTTTGAGCCGGGCAGAAACTTCAAAGTATCTTACTACTTGCGGCGAGTTCCTTGATTTTAGGCTAATGTTGAAATTTTCAGCCTTTTTATTCGCAGCCTTGATTTTTTTTGTTTCTTTTTTTTATCAAGAAAAAAAAGAAAATGAACTCTAACACAAAAAAAGAGTAATGGCCTTGCGAACTATATGCCTAATTATATTAATTTATTTATCAAACAAACCAACATCCCTAATTTACCCGTTGTGCAGTATAATAAAACATCAGGTGACAGCTATTTATTTACCAAAGTACTCAACAAATATCCGGGGGGTTTCATACAATTTTAAGCAATGAAGTTCTACCTGTGCAGGCAGGTGCGGCACTAATTGATCCCAGATACCAATTACAAGGTTTTCGCTGGAACAAATTTTACCTTTCATAAAATCAACATCTTCGTTCAGGTTTTTATGGTCCAGTTTTTCAATAACGTGCTCTTTAACAATAATGCTGAGTTTTTTAACATCAAATACAAAACCTGTATCAGCATCCGGCTCTCCCTTTAAAGTAATATATAACTCAAAGTTGTGGCCATGCCAGTTTTCGTTGGCACATTTGCCAAATACTTCCTCATTTTTTTCCTTGCTCCATGCAGGATTAAAAAGTTTATGAGCTGCATTAAAATGTTCTATCCTCGTTACGTAAACCATTATTAAACCTGAAAATTTCCGCAAAGGTAACTGCTAAATACTGAAATATGAAGCCTTATCACGAAATTTGCAGGATGCAAATACTGGTAATAGCTGCCACTAAAAAAGAAATTGAGCCTTTTATTGCTGATAATAAAACTGCTGAAATCCTCATTACTGGAATTGGCATTCCGGCAACTATTTATAACCTTCAAAAACACCTGGCAAAAAATAGTTACGACCTGTTAATTCAGGCTGGCATTGCAGGGGCTTTTGATACAGATACTAAATTGGGAAATGTAGTGGTGATTAAACAGGAAATATTTGGAGACATAGGCTTAGAGGAAAAAGAAAATTTCACCAGCATTTATCATTCGCAGTTGATGAATGGGAATGAGTATCCCTATTCTGACGGCTGGCTGGTGAATTTGAACCCTTTACTTTTTAATTCAACATTTGAGATGGTAAATGGTGTTACTGTAAATAAAGTAAGTGACAGCCAGTTACAAAAGAAACAGCTTGAAAGTTGCTTTGCACCACAAACGGAAAGTATGGAAGGTGCTGCTTTTCATTACGTATGCCTGCAGGAAAAGGTGCCTTTTTTACAGCTAAGGAGTATATCAAACTATGTGGGTGAAAGAAATAAAAATAACTGGAAAATAAATGAGGCAATTACAAATCTTAATGAAGCATTGAATACGCTTATTAAAATAGCTGAAAAATAAAGTATAGGTAATTTATATCTAATGCAATTTGCTTAAATTACCCGGTAAAATATTATAATACAAAACAATGAAACTAAGCCTCGGCTTTTCGCCCTGCCCCAATGATACTTTTATTTTTGATGCACTGGTGAATAAAAAAATTGATACAGAAGGCCTTGAATTTGACGTAGTGCTGGAGGATGTGCAAACACTCAACCAATGGGCAGTTGAAGAAAAACTGGACATTACAAAATTGAGTTACGGCGTGTTGCCCTTAGTAATTGAAAAGTATATTGTACTTAACAGTGGCAGCGCATTGGGGCAGGGCGTAGGGCCCTTGCTTATCAGTAAATCGTTGTATGCAAAAGAAGATATAGAAAATACACTCATTGCAATTCCCGGCAAGGATACAACTGCAAACCTTTTATTTTCGCTGGCTTACCCAACCACTACCAAAAAAATTTTTATTCGCTACGATGAAATTGAAAATTTTGTGTTGCAAAATAAAGGGCTGGGGGTGATCATTCATGAAAACCGCTTTACCTATGAAGCGAAAGGTCTGAAAAAAATAGTTGACCTTGGCGAATATTGGGAGCAGCAAACCAATTTGCCGATCCCTTTGGGTGGAATTGTAATGAGAAGAGAAATGCATATGCATCTTCAAAAAAAAGTGGATGGCCTGATTAAAAAAAGTATTGAATATGCCTTTTCAAAATATCCGGAATTGAATGATTATATCCGGTTGCATGCACAGGAAATGAGCGAAGCAGTAATGCGAAAACATATAGACCTGTATGTGAATGACTATTCATTAAAGTTGGGAGAAAAAGGTAAAAATGCCATTGAGCAATTGATAAAAGTTCATGCAAATTTTGCAGGGAAAAACGATCATACAATTAAAAATATATTTTTAGCTGACTGACGGTTATAATCCCATAAGCCCTGTTGGTTTTATGGCTATACAGTAGGTAAAGATCCGCATTGGTATTTAGTACAAGAGGGCGATGCAACGATGTTCCTCATTGTTTTAATGCCCGGACAAAAAATTAATACCAGGGCATATAGCTCATAACATTTTCAATTATCAATTAACCAATTATCCATTATTTCTTCAGCGCTTTGCTGTAAACTTCAAGGCAACGCTTTCTTGCTTCTTCATGTACAACTATTGGTTGTGGGTAAGTAAACTCCTGGTATTCGGGCACCCATTTTTCAATATATTTTAATTGGGGGTCAAACTTTTTTGTTTGCAGGTAAGGATTGAAAATTCTAAAATAGGGAGCTGCATCGCACCCACTACCAGCGGCCCATTGCCAGCCGCCGTTGTTTGCTGCAAGATCAAAGTCTAATAATTTTTGTGCAAAATAAGCCTCTCCCAATCGCCAGTCGAGCAACAAATGTTTTGAAAGAAAAGATGCCACTATCATGCGTACACGATTGTGCATAAAGCC
>JANMVB010000009.1:0-3410 GCA_031392305.1 Ferruginibacter sp. | reverse complement strand
GAGTATGTTTATTTTCACCAGAACATAAACCTGGTAAGTGTTGAGTTCCCTTTGCTGGAAAGTTGCGGAAGTTATTTTTATTTTCATCAAAACCTTGTACTGAAAAAATTAACCGCACCTAACCTGCACACTGTGGGCATGTACCTGCATGTAAACAGCAATACCTCGCTGGTAGAACTGGATGTTTGTAACCTGCGGCAAATATTGCCCGCAGTTGATTTCACAGCACCTCCATATTATTCAGTTGTCAACAATACCCCGGCGGTAGATCAACCACCGTTGTGCTTCAGTAATGGGGCACCGCACCACCTGCAGTTGTCAAATAATACTGTAAGCGAAAATCTGCCACCCAACAGTGTCGTCGGCGTTTTGGCTGTAACCAGCAATGCAACCGACAGCATACAATACTATTTACCACCGTTGCCCGGAAAAGATAACGATGCCTTTCAAATACAGGGCAATCAACTGCTTACCACTGCCACTTTTAATTATGAAGTAAAAAAAGAATATAGCCTGCATATCGGTGCCTATAACCAACTGGGCGAATTAACATACCTCGACACAACAGTAAGGGTGGGTGATTTGGTGGTGGAAGATACGGTTGTCATCACTATAAACGACAGTGTACTTTCTTCCGTTTATTACCACCAGGCTAGTTTTGTAACGCCAACCAAACTCGTTTACCCAAACCTCAGGCAGGTAACAGGGTATGTTTATTTTCACCAGAATGTAAACCTGGTAAGTGTTGAGTTCCCCTTGCTGGACAGTTGCAGTGGTAATTTTTATTTTCATCAAAACGCCTCACTCGCTCAGCTAAGCGCTCCTGTTTTAAGAACTGTAAGTGATTATTTATACATCTACGGTCATTCTTCCCTTCAGTTGCTTGACATCTGCAACCTTGTAGAGATAAATTCCGCCAACTTAAGTCAGCCTTATTATTTCATACGCAACAATGGTGATATTGACTTTGCCACCAGTTGCTTCAGAACAACGAATGTTATTTTTGTGCCTGAAACAAATGTTGTTATCCAGCCTGCTCCGTACACATACATTGGCCATTTTATCCCGGATGGTGACACTACACTTAATACCATCCGGTACTTTTTTACAGATAGCATTGGCGTGGAAACGACCAACCCTGATTTTGTGATCCGTGGTGACAGTGTTTTTTTAGCAAAGGAATATAACTCGTACGCCGATACAACCTTTTATTTTAACGGCGGTGCCATTCGTTCGAAAGTTTTTTTTGGTAGATCTGCACGTCTGCCCTCCAACCTAAATGAAAAGATATCATTCAGGGTGAGAATGGGGCTTCGAAATGGCCTGGCATCCCGAAACACCTGGAGGGGAGAAGGGATATCGCCTTCTACCTCGGCATGGGAAAACCCGGCCAACTGGACAATGGGAATTGTACCAGATGCCTACACAGACGCAGAGATCAACAGCGGCAACATCATAGTAGTAGGTACTAACGCCATCTGCAGAAGTTTGACCGTACAGGCCGGTGCAAACGTAACAGTAAAATCAGGATGCAGTGTAACGGTAATACATTGACCGGTATTCTGTCCGGGAGGCTTTTCAAATTATAAATCTGCTCCCGTGAAACCCCGAGATAGAAAAGTGCTTTCTTCATATTGCTGTCACTCTTTGCCAGTTAATATTCTGTAGCAATATTTTTTAAAATTGCTACCCTGATAGATTTTATATTTTAAGTCCCTAACACGTCGGGGTTTCACGTGAGAGTTTTTATAACCTGTAGTTTATGCTGTAAAACCCCGCCGGGACATAAGTACAAAAGTTTTTGTCCGGGCATAGATGTTATGTGGTACATCGTTGCAAATATGATTTTGTCATTAATTCTTTTTGATAAAAAGAATTAATGATCACCCTTGTATATTTATCATTGTGGATCTTTACCCACGTTTTAATGAGCGAAATATCAGCAATACCTCTATTCCGGCGGGGTTTTCGCAGCAGGCTTTTTAAATTATAAATCTGCTCCCGTGAAACCCCGACATAGAAAAGAGCTTTCTTCATATTGCTGTCACTCTTTGCCAGTTTATATTCCGTAGCAATATTTTTTAAAATTGCTACCCTGATAGATTTTATATTTTAAGTCCCTAACACGTCGGGGTTTCACGTGAGAGTTTTTATAACCTGTAGTTTGTGCTGTGAAAACCCCGCCGGGACATAAGACCAACAACGGCGTTTTTGGAATACCCAAAGTTTTAGCGGCAAAGGAGTGGGATACCAACAACGGCGGAAATTTTATATTTTGATCCCAACATGCCGGGGTTTCACGTGAGAGTTTTTATAACTTGTAGTGTATGCTGTGAAAACCTCGCCGGGACATAACTTTTCTGTATCTTGATCGAATATGCATACAAAATTGAAAAAGATAAAATTTCAAAAACACTCCTATATTTGATCACATAATTATGTTGCATCTAGCTTAATCGGGTTTCTCAATATGTAGTTGCATCTTATATTTTATGAAGTAACACGCTGAATCAATGAAACAATTAATCTGTCCTCTACCTATATCAATTTTGATTTTATTTTTTTGCAGTAAAGCATTTGCACAAACGCCTGTAATAAATAGTTTTTATCCCATTTCAGGTCCTGTTGGAACGGATGTAACTATTACCGGCAGTAATTTTAGCATAATTCCTGCAAACAATATTGTGTATTTCGGTTCTGTAAAGGGTATTATATTAACTTCATCTGATACACAACTTCTTGTTCGTGTTCCATCCGGCGCTACCTACATGCCAATATCTGTAACTACAGATCATCTTACTGCTTACTCGGTTTTTCCCTTTAATATCACTTTTTCAAATGGCGGAGATAGATTTGTGCCAAGCTCTTTTGCGGAAAAATTTGATTCGTCCCATAATAATAGCCCCGGAGAAATAGTGTTTGCGGATTTTAACAATGATGGTAAATCCGATTTTGCAGTATCTCAGAATAATTCTGCCGGCGGCGTTGCAATATTTAGAAATAATAGCATTAATGGATCAATCTCTTTTATAAAGGAGGGTACTTATTCAACATATGAAAATACTGACCTCCTCACATACGGTGACTTAGATGGTGATGGAAAGTTGGATTTGGTTGCATTAAGTAAGTTTAGATATTGCCCCAATAATAATTGTGCTGTCACAATATTCAAGAATATGAGTATCGATAGTAGTATTGTGTTTTCTGCAAGAGCAGATTTCCCGGTAGTTCAACCTCCGTATTGTTTAGTTCTTCGGGATATTGATGGGGACGGTAAGCTTGACATTGTAACATCAGGTAAATACTTCTTTTCTGTTTCAAGGAATACCAGCAATGCCGGGGTTATATCATTTGCCCCAAAGATTAATTTTCTGGCTTCATTAAATAACCGTTGGCTTGCTTCAAATGAT
>JANMVB010000699.1:0-2565 GCA_031392305.1 Ferruginibacter sp. | reverse complement strand
CGTACTTCATCCACACCTACTTCCTTTGCAAGCCGCTTAATATCTTCAACCTGGTGCTCATTTGGCTTTACAACTAAAAACTGAAAAAAAACAAAAGGGGTTTTACTGTTCAATTCCTTCTTCCACTTTACAATATTTTTAGCGCCTGCTATCACCTTTTCAATATTGCCACCCACCCGGTATTGCTTATACACATCCTGCGTAGTACCATCTATTGAAATGATCAGCCTGTCCAGCCCACTTTCAACCGTGCGTTTTGCTGCAACATCGTTTAAATAATGTGCATTGGTAGAGGTGGCAGTATAAATTCCTTTACTGCTGGCATATTTTACCATATCCAAAAAATCAGTATTCAAATACGGCTCACCCTGAAAATAAAATATCAGGTACAAAAGTTCTTTATGAATTTCATCAATTGTTTTAGTAAAGAAATCTTTTTCCAGCATACCGGTAGGTCGGGTAAATGCTCTTAATCCGCTGGGGCATTCGGGGCAGCGTAGATTACAACTGGTAGTAGGTTCAAATGAAATAGAAACAGGATAACCCCACTGAACAGGCTTGTTGAGCAACCTGGATGCATAAAAACTGCCAAGCACTTTTACACCATTCCATAGCCTTTTAAAAGTAAGCTTGCTTGCAAGATTAATAGTATCATTCCAGTTTATTTGGGGCATGGCGCAAAGTTAACTTTAAAAGAAAAGAATATGTGCCTTCTCACAACTATTTAAAACTGGCTTGTACCGGTTCCTCAATTTCAACGGTGGTATTAATTTCATTCTGCTGTTGCAGGGATGCTTTGATGGGAGTAAAATTGAGTTTGTTTTTAGCGAACAATTCATAATTGTGAAAAATAACATTGAGCGCCACAAAATTCATAACATAAGCCTGGGTTTCAGCAGGCAGGTATTTTTTAATATCCCAAAAGGTAGGGTTATCTTTTTTACTTCGTTTCATTGCATTCCATACATTGCCCACACCACAATTATAACTGGCAACTACCAGCAGCCAGTTGCCATCCAGGTTTTTCTTTCTGTCCCGTAAATACCGGGCGGCAGTGTGGGTTGCTACATTAAAATTTTTACGGTCGTCCACCAGCCTTTTTGTTTTCGCAACAACCCTTTTGTTCTTTGTTTTTAGCAATTTATTCTTTTTGGCTTTGCTTAACCGGGCAACATATTTCATTCCGTATTCCTGCGCTACCTCATCCATTATTTGCCAATAGCCTACGGCACCCGCTTTAGATATGGCGTTTCCATTGTATGCAGATTCGAGGGTGAGCAGTATCCTTAATTCAGCCGGCAAATCATATTTTTTAAATATAGTTGCCGCTTTGGGTAACAATTTTTTGCCTTTTATGTACATACGTACCAGGTAGCTTCTTCTTCTTTCGCTAAATTTTTCTATGTATCCCAGGGTTTCAGTTTCATTACCTTTTAAAATTTCAGGAAAAACCGCATTGGTAGCCTGCAAATTTTTAGCACTTTGCCGCTGTTTGTTTATGGTAGAAAGTAGGGCGACCCTGGTGCTATTTGAAAGTTTTTGTGCCTTTACACCGCCCAAATCAATCAGCAGGGTTAAAACGGATATAACAGCAATTTTTTTGAATAATGTCTTTAAAAGGCTGGTTTTTATCACCATGCTATTTTATTTACGGGTTGGGAAACAGATTATTTATCCGAACGCAGGGTGTACATATTTTATTGCCTTTGTAAGCAGGAAGGGGTTTTGCTTTAACTTACCTATAACGGTGGGGCACAATTGCAACCATTAAAATTTATCTTTTTATATAGATAGATTTCTGCATTTTTACATGCATTTACCCATACCGTGGCAAAAAAGAAGCAAAAAAAATTTACCAGCTCAGTTACATTTTTCTTATTAATACTTGCTTCGCTTGCAGCAGGTATTTATTATATATCTACCTATCTCAACCATCCAAAATTTGTTCGCTACCCGGGTTTCGGTATCGATATTCCGGTAAATTATTCCATACATGGTATTGATGTAAGCCGCCACCAGTCAAAAATTAACTGGCAGGATGTGCAGGCTATGCAAAGCAAAAATGTAAAAATCGGCTTTGGATTTATGAAAGCAACCGAAGGCCTTGAAAGTGTGGATGCCCGCTTTAAAAAAAACTGGTTTGAGGCAAAGAAGGCGGGAATACCAAGAGGAGCGTATCATTTTTTCAATGCAGGGAAAAGCGGAAAAGCCCAGGCACAAAATTTTATTGAAACCGTTCACCTTGAGGAAGGAGACCTGCCACCAGTATTGGATGTAGAACAAATAAGGGGTACAAGCATCAGTAACCTGCAGTTACGGGTAAGCGACTGGATACAGGCGATAGAATTGCATTATAAAGTGAAACCAATCATTTATACCAACGCAGACTTTTACGAAACTTACCTGGCCGGAAAATTTGATGAGTACCCGCTTTGGGTGGCGCACTACCTGGTAAAAGATAAACCAAGAATAAAAAGAAACTGGGTATTTTGGCAACACAACGAAACAGGGCGGGTAGATGGCATCAACGCTTTAGTAGACTTTAATGTATTTAACGGTGACAGT
>JANMVB010000651.1:0-2090 GCA_031392305.1 Ferruginibacter sp. | reverse complement strand
ACGACCAATGGAAGAAGCGCTCCGGCCACAGCGCGGTGGCGCCCTCGCAAGCGAAGACCACCGCGAGATAAACCGGGAACATCCAACACTCGGTGACGCGTCGCCGGACGATCACCCCGCTGAGGGCGATGGCCAGGGCCGCGAGTCCGGCGAGTTGGAGGAAGAGCGGATTCACACGGTAGCAGTGCGCGGCTGGCGGGCGGTGTTGGACCGCGGCACGACTTGCCGGTCGATCCCGTAACGCTTCAGCCGCAGATAGATGGTCCGGCGCGTGACCCCCATCACCCGCGCCACGCGGGCGATGTTCCACTCGTTCCGGTGCAGCAGTGAAACCAGCCGGTCCCGGCTCTGCTCGGGCACGTCGACGATTTCCGCCACGGCCAGGCCACGGTCGGCGGTCAAATCGCTCTGAACGGCCTTGGCAAGGACCAGGCCAAAGGTAGACAATAGCGATGCATCGAACCCCTGTGGCGCGTCCAGGTGCAGGAGTCCGACCAGGGTATAAAATTACCCAACCGATTCTTTAAAAATACCGGTAATGCCCGGTTTGAAGACGTAAGTAATAATATTGCGGATAATCCAGATTCTTTCAGTAATGGAGCTGTTTATGCAGATCTGGATAATGATGGCGATTTTGACATAGTTGCAAATAATATCTGGAGCCCGGTGCTGGTATATAAAAACGAAACGCCAAAAAATAATTATGTCAATCTTAAATTAAAAGGGTCTTTTCAAAATATAAATGCATTAGGGGCCAAATGTTTTGCATTCTGTAATAATGAAATTATTTACGCTGAAAAATCACCGGTAAGGGGTTTCATGTCGTCTATGGAAATTCCTTTGCATATTGGCTTGGGATCAAAAAAGGTTGACTCCATAATTTTGGTATGGCCCGATAATACATTTCAGCATTTGCAGCTTGATTCAGCAGGTCATAATTTAAATGTAGTGTGGAAAAAAGGCTTACCGGTTTTTAATTACCAGATTGTGCAAGGTTTTTTTAAATCATTAAGTAAATCCATGACTGATATTACCAGTACTACCCGGTTAAATTATGTGCATGAAGAAAATGACTTTAACGAATTTAACCGTGAATTGCTGTTGCCAAAAATGTCCGGCAGTGAAGGCCCGGGCCTTGCAGTTGCCGATGTAAACGGAGATGGTCTGGATGATATATTTATCGGCAGCAGCAAATGGAAGACAAGTGCCTTATTCTTTCAAAATAAAAACGGAACTTTTTCAAAGTCAGCTCAACCTGAATTTTTACTGGACAGCACTTATGAGGATGTTGATGCCTGTTTTGCCGACGTTAATAAGGATGGTTTTGCCGATCTTATTGTAGCCAGTGGAGGCAATGAATTTTTTGCACAGGAAGAATGGCGCAAACCCCGTATCTATCTGAATGATGGTAAAGGCAAAATGAAAAAATCAGTTAATGCTTTTCCTGAAATATACCAAACGCAGTCCTGTATTAAACCCTGCGATTTTAATAAGGATGGCTTTGTTGATTTTTTTATGGGGGCAAAGGCAACACCTTTTCAATATGGAAAAATACCTGCTTCCAGTCTTTTACAGAATGATGGAAAAGGACATTTCAAAGATGTTACCAATACATTGGCACCGGGTTTGGTAAACATAGGTTTTGTAACCAATGCGGCCTGGGCCGATATCAATAATGATCAACAGCCTGATTTAATTGTATCACTGGAGTGGGGCGGCATTGAAGCTTTTGTATTCAGCAATGGAAAATTTGTAAAAAAGCAGCTTACCAATAAACACGGCTGGTGGAATTTTATTTTGCCTGTAGATATTGATGGCGATGGCGACATTGATTTTATTGCCGGCAACCAGGGGCAGAACAGCATATTTCAACCAACTACTAGGGAGCCTGTGCGTATGTATTACAATGACTTTGATGATAATGGCACTAAAGAGCAAATTGTTACTTATTATAAACAGGGAGCAGAAATACCCATGGCAACTAAAATGGACCTGGAAAAGCAAATGCCATTTATCAAAAGGAAATATTTGTATGCCGGCGATTTTTCAAAAGCATCATTAACAGATATTTTTTCGGCCCGAAAGCTGAA
>JANMVB010000610.1:0-7373 GCA_031392305.1 Ferruginibacter sp. | reverse complement strand
ATACCTGTGTGGGGCTTTAATTGTGTTGTGTTGAAGGGCGTGGATTTGTATATGGTGAGAATATGGTTGTTTGGTTTAAGAATTTATAAAATATTTGCAGAGGTTTATCAGGAATAAAGTGAAGGTGTTTGGATATATTTGAGTAAGCTGCAAGCTTGGCAAAAAGTCTAATGGTTAAAATTGCTAAATATTAGTAAATGAATCAAAGGTTGATACTTATTTCAATTTTGTTTGTAGGTTTTATCGTTTTTATTGTTGCAACCTTTTTCTACTTTTTATTCAAGAGTCATAGCAAATGGAAATCTCAATTGAAAACTTCGCCTATAGATCGAATGCTGAATACGAAAGACGGCTTTATAACCTTTTATTTAAGAAAAGGTTATTCCGTCGAAAGTATTCGCTTTGTTTATGAACACACCCAAGTATTCATTAAAGCACGGGATGTAATCTTGCTGCCAAACGACGACTTGATAAAATTATATGAGCGACAAGAAGATGAGTGGCTATATATCATACCAAAGTGGTTTGAAAAACAAGGATGGCAAAAGCCCGGAATAGATAAACTGAAAGAGTCACTTCAAAAATATAAGCAAGTCAATTTTGAATATTTGATTGAATTGCTGGACAAGCAAAAAGGTCAAAGTAAATAATCCATCGCCGTGGTTCGTGTCCATAGCCGTGGTTCGTGGCACACGAACAACTGATACAAATACTATTTTCTATTGCTCATACATCCCCTCTAAGTTTCTTAAAGTAATCCCTCCCAACATACCCTCTCTGTGATAAGTTTTTAAAAATTGAGAGAAGTTTTTACCATAATGGTCAGTAGGCGTATGCATATTCGTGACACTAACCATGGTGGTGTATTACATTCAGCATCCCCGCATTAGGTGATACTTTGACTTTACTGATGCAATTATTTTTGCGCCTCACAATTTTAAACAATTAAGAAAAGTATTATGAAAAAGATTACAATTATTGCATTGTCAACATTAATTATGGCCGCCTGCCAAAAAGAAATAAATGAAAAGCATCCAGACATAAGGTTGAAGAATGACCTTGTTGCGAAAAAAGAAAAGGAAAAAGAAAGGGTTACCCGCCCGATGAAAATTAATTTTTATTCTTCAGTAAATGAAGCATCGCCCAATTTAACCTGTACATTGCCCGGTGTTCCTTTTGCAATTGCCAACAGTGGATATTTCCTACATGGAAATGCTACGCATTTAGGAAAAATTGATGCTGAAAAAAGTATCGGGCAAGATGGGTTTTGTAATTTGAATGCTGCATTCATACTAACCACCAAAACGTCGGGGCGCATTGTTGCAGCCAATGGCGACGCAATCACTTATTCCGGTGATGATTCAATCGATTTGAATAATGTAATTCGAAATGCAGGTAGTACTGCAACCATAACCGGCTTGTGGAAAATTACAGGTGGTACAGGAAAATTTAAGGGTGCATCCGGTTCCTTTTCCATTAACGGTTTCGTTGATGTAACCACAACAGGTGGCCCTACATTTACTATTACCGGCGAAGGGACCATAACTTATTAATGATCACTTTTATATTAGCTAGCTTAACAATTTTACAAAATTAGTTAACACCTGAATGCTGTTTTTATTAGCCCTTTTTACATTTATTCTAACAGAATTGCTACATAAAGGCAACACCCTTGCAGAGCTAAAGTTCAGCAGGGGTGCTGCACTTGCAGCGTTTTAAACCCATCTACATACGGTACCTGAAACAATTGATTTCCACCTGCTCATAAAATAAATCCGTAGGGTTAGTTGAAAAAACCCTGATGAATTCAAACAGCAATAGCAATAACAATTGTGCTCACCCTTTTAAAAGACGTTACTTCTTTTCTAAAATAGAAAACATTTACTAACAACTACCTACCCGGCATCCTCCATCATAATTTTAGCGTAACTTTTAAAAGTTATTTATTTACTCAATAAAAGATTTCTGTTTTACATGCACGAGATATCGCTGGTAAGAAATATTTTCACAACACTTGAAGAGGAATTTCCGGGTGAGGTGAATAAAGTGCGTGGCATTCATCTTACCGTGGGGCTGTTGAGCAATGTGCAACCGCTGTTGATGCAGAGTGCTTTTGAAGCAGTGTTGCTGGATGAACCAAAATATAATAAAGCAAGTTTGTTTGTGAACCTACTGCCTGTGTTGGTTTACTGTGATGATTGTGATAAAACCACCGAAGTGCTGAACTATAAATTTGCCTGCTCCTGTGGAAAGCCCAGCAGGAACGTGGTTCAGGGCGAGGAGTTGGTAATTAGCAAAGTGGAATTTGCTGATGAATGAGTTCTAATCAGTATGCAGTCAACTAAACTAATAAATATTAATCGTGGTGGTTATATTGCAGGAAAAGTTCCACATAGGTATATTGTACAAGAGGGCGATGCAACGATGTTGACCAAAGATTCTCTGCCCGGACAAAAAATTTAATTTAATTAATTACTCAAAAAAATACTCAATTATAAATACTTCATTCAATTATGTCAACACCAAAATCGAACAGGGCACCGGTTGGGTCTGTGCAATGCGAAAACACCACATTGAATTTACTGAAGGCAAATGATTATGTGGCCAAAGTAATCCGTGAACGCTTAACGGATATGCTGGTGATTAATATTTGTTCGTCGCCGGGCAGTGGTAAAACTACCCTGCTGCAGGAAACAGGAAAACTGTTGAAAGGCAAACTAAATATGGCCGTGCTGGTGGGTGACCCTGAAACTGAAAGAGATGCCATCCGCATGAAGGAAGTTGGTATAAATGCCCTGCAAATTGTTACCGGTGGCATGTGCCATATTGAGGCCCAAATGATTTTGCAGGCGCTGGATCATATCAACCTGGATGGGGTTGAATTACTCTTTATAGAAAACGTGGGCAACCTGGTATGTCCCGCTGCTTTTGATTTAGGCGAAGATTTTCGGGTAACCGTAATCTCTGCCACTGAAGGCGATGATAAGCCAAAAAAATATCCACGTATGTTTTTAACAAGCGAACTGATGCTGGTTTCAAAGGCAGATCTTTTGCCGTATGTACCTTTTTCTGTTGATGCAGTTACGCAGGATGCAAGGGATATAAATCCCGACCTGGAAGTGATTACCATCTCAAGTTTAAAAGGCGATGGGCTGGAGCAATGGTGCAGTTGGCTGAGTAATAAGGTAAGAGAGAAAAAGGGGTTAATGGTTCATAGTTGATGGTTCATAGCGGATATGCTGTAAGTACATTTTAATAAAATATTTGGCTACGAACATTTGTTTTTCAATTAAACATTGTTGCGTCGCACACTTGTACGTTATACCTATGTGGAACAAAAAATATATAGCATTTTGCAAAGAATTTTAACTACCAATGAACTATTAACTATGAACCATCAAGCATAAATCATGAACCAAATGCAAACCTTTCATATTCATATCAACGGAATAGTGCAGGGAGTTGGCTTCCGGCCAATGGTATACCATTTGGCAAATGAAATGAAGCTGAGCGGATATGTAAAGAATGGTAATGATGGTGTACATGTTTTCTTTAATGCTTCAGCACAAACAGCAAATTTCTTCCTCAAAAAAATAATACAGCAAGCTCCTCAACAATCAAAAATTATCTCATCTGAGCTGTCTGAATCAGCTAAAACATTCTTTCCCGATTTTTCTATTCATACAGATGAAGACAAACCTGAGAAAAAAGTTTTATTATCTCCTGATCTGGCAATATGTGCCGATTGCAGAAATGAATTACATGATATTAATAACCTCCGATATCGTTATCCATTTATAACCTGTACCCAATGTGGCCCCCGTTATTCTATTATCGAAAGTATTCCATACGAAAGGCATAATACCGGGATGGATAATTTTATGATGTGTAAAAACTGTTCAGTCGAATATGAGAATGTATCTGATCGGCGTTTTTTTTCGCAAACCAATTCATGCAAGGATTGTGGAGTAGGGATAAATATTCCGGAAGATGAATCATTTAAGTCAGAAGTAGTTTTGTTACAAATAAAAAGCTTACTGGAGAAAGGTAAAATTCTAGCAATAAAAGGCGTTGGTGGTTTTTTATTGATATGTGATGCTAATAATACAGAAACAATACGATTATTGAGAAGGCGAAAACACAGGCCTTCAAAACCTTTTGCTGTTCTTTACCCCGATATCAAAACTATCAATGATCATTTTCAATTAAACGGCCAGGAAGAGGCATTGCTTCAAAGTTCATCAGCACCTATTGTGTTATTGTATCCCAGGCTGGCAAAAATGTATGATCTCCCGGTATTGGATATTGCTCCGGGACTAAATCGTTTGGGTATCATGCTGCCTTGCAGTGCATTTCTGGATCTCATAGTAAAAGATTTTGGAAGACCATTGATTGCAACCAGTGCAAATATTTCGGGATCCCCTATTATATACAGGGAAGATGATGCACATAACTACCTTTCTGGAATAGCAGATCACATTATTGATTATGACCGTGATATTGTAGTGCCGCAGGACGATAGCGTACTGCAGGTTTCAAAACATACCGGTCAACAGATTATTTTACGAAGGTCACGAGGTTATGCTCCATCATTTTTGAATTACAAACCCCGGACAGATAAATGTATACTTTCAACCGGTGCACTTTTAAAAAGTAGTTTTAGTTTATCTGTAAATAAAAATGTTTTTGTCAGCCAATTTCTTGGAAGTGGAGAGAGTTTTGAATCGCAACAAATGTATAAACATACATTAACCCATCTGCTTTCCCTTTACTGGGCAAAGCCTGCTGTTATTATTGCAGATATCCACCCTGATTATTTTACCCACCAGTATGCTATTGAACTTTCTGAAAGAAATAATGTAGAAGCAAAATTCATTCAACACCATGAGGCCCATTTTGCCGCAGTGCTTGCAGAAAATAATTTGCTTCATTCAACAGTGCCGGTACTTGGTGTAATATGGGATGGTACCGGCTTAGGCACAGATGGAAATATATGGGGTGGTGAGATTTTTAAATATGAAAACAATGAAATGTTGCGCTGCTATCATTTTGATTATTTCCCCGCCATAGCAGGAGATAAACTGGCGCTTGAACCACGTATAGCAGCATTGTGTGCCTCATCCGATACATGGCCGCAACCTGAAACACTTAAAGAAAAATTCACAGATAGTGAATGGAACAATTACCAGGCATTAATTGAAAAGAGCTCACTTTTTTCATCATCCGTGGGAAGGATTTTTGATGCCGTTGCATCACTGCTCAACATCTGCGATAAACAAACCTACGAAGGAGAAGCCGCCATGTACCTGCAGTCGCTGGCTGAAGAATATGTTGATGAAAATGGGTTTGTAATGGATAACAGTTACTTTAAAGAAGACGCTCATTATTATCGTATCCCTACTGCTTCTTTAATACAGGGCATCATGATGGATGTTAAGAAAGGCAAAGCAAAAAAATATATTGCTGCCAAATTTCATTTTTCATTGGTTTGCCTGGTTGATATTGTTGCAAAAAATATTGGTGCCGAAAAAATAAGTTTCAGCGGAGGGGTTTTTCAAAATGCTTTGCTTGTTGACTGGATACAACTTGCATACAAAGAAAAGTATCAGATCTATTTTCATAAAGATCTGTCGCCCAATGATGAAAATATTTCATTCGGGCAAATGGTGTATTACGATAATAATATAAAGAGCCTGACTAAAGAAGATTTTTTTAGTAAAGAAAAAGAACAAATTCGTCAGGTAGTAATGTAGGATTTTTTAATTCCTTGTCCCTTTAGGGGATAGGGGCAAACATTCATATTATGTGCTTAGCTATTCCCGGAAAAATTCAATCCATCGAACTATTGTATGGTGGCACAGTAAAAATGGCAAAGGTCTCTTTTGGTGGAATCATCAAAGAGGCATCACTGGAAATGGTGCCTACCGCCGAAGTGGGTGACTATGTACTGGTACATGTAGGCGTTGCCATCAGTAAAGTAAATAAAGAAGAAGCTGCTAAAGTATTCCGTTATCTTAAAGAGGCAGGTGAATTGGATGAGTTATATGATACCACTATTTAATGGATAATGGGATAATTGATAATGAAATAATTGAAAATTGAAAATGAATAATATTTTCAATTCTTAGCATTTTGGAATTTCAAACTGTTTGTTGTCATACCATTATCAATTAAAAAACTATCAATTAAGAAAACTATCAATTAAAAAAACTATCAATTATATGAAGTACGTATCAGAGTTTCGTTCACCGGAAATAGTGGATGCACTTTTAAAAGAAATAAACCAAACTGTAAAAGGTAACTGGAATATTATGGAAGTTTGCGGCGGGCAAACACACTCGCTGGTGAAGAATGGCCTGCTCAATATGTTGCCTCAAAATGTACAGATGATACATGGCCCCGGCTGCCCCGTATGTGTAACACCGGTAAATTTAATTGACAAAGCAGTACACCTCGCCATGGAAGAAAACGTGATCCTTTGTTCTTTCGGCGATATGATCCGTGTGCCCGGCAGCGGTATGAGTTTGCTGGAAGCAAAATCAAAAGGAGGTGATGTACGTATTTTATATTCGCCACTCGAGGCTGTAAAAATAGCTAAAGAAAACCCCACACGTGAAGTGGTATTTTTTGCAGTTGGTTTCGAAACTACAGCACCTGCCAACGCATTGTCGGTGGTGCATGCCCATCGTGAAGGCATAAAAAATTATTCCATCCTTACATCGCATGTATTGGTGCCACCCGCCATGGAAGCCATTATGAGCGATAACGACTGCCGGGTAGATGCGTTTCTTGCAGCCGGGCATGTATGCGCTATCATGGGCATCAGCGAATATTATCCGCTGGTAGAAAAATATAAAATCCCCATTGTTGTTACCGGTTTTGAACCGGTTGATTTGCTGGAAGGTATTTTAATGACAGTGAAACAATTGGAGAATGGCGAGCACTTTTTGGCCAATCAATATACAAGGGTGGTGGAAGCCGAAGGCAATAAAAATGCCATCGCCATGATTGATAAAATTTTTGAAATTACCGATCGTGAATGGCGGGGTATTGGCAATATCCCCTTCAGTGGCTATGCGGTTAAAGAAGCATACAGCGCTTACGATGCCAACAAAAAATTCAGCATAAATATTACCGAAGCGCATGAAGACCCTACCTGTTTAAGCGGCGATGTAATGAAGGGAAAAATAAAGCCACATCAGTGCCCCAACTTCGGCAATAAATGTACGCCGGTAAAGCCACTTGGTGCGCCCATGGTGAGTAGCGAAGGAGCCTGTGCAGCCTATTATCATTTTAATTTAACAGTGGCCCATGCCCCTGTTTCCTAATTGCGAAATGATAATAAGTCAACATAATTTTATAAAACAGTTCTT
>JANMVB010000482.1:0-5416 GCA_031392305.1 Ferruginibacter sp. | reverse complement strand
GGTTGTATCAATGGTTCAATTGCTTTGCCCAGGGTACCCGCAAATGAATGCTCCAATAATTCAGTTTTATATTGTTTGTTTAATTCGTCTTCTTTACCCGGATTTTTTTGTACCAGTGCTTCATACTTTGTGGTAACATTTCGCATACTTTCTTTGGGGCCATAACTGCTTAATGCCCACAATAACAAACTGATCACCATAATTACCTTACCAGCCTCAAACACAAATATTTTGGCTTTTTCTATCATGGTGGTAAGTGCATTTTTCCATCTTGGGCTACGGTACACCGGTAGTTCCAAAATAAAATAGCTGCGTTCCTTAATATTAATGAACAACTTCATTATATACGAAACCACCAGGGCCATTACTGTGCCCAGTAAATACAAACCCATCATTACCAGGCCCTGTAAACTTATAAAACCAAAATGCAGTTTAGATGGTATAATCAGGGCAATTAAAATTGTGTACACCGGCAACCGGGCACTGCAACTCATTAATGGGGTAACCATAATGGTTAGTAAACGTTCTTTCCGGTTCTCTATATTGCGGGCACTCATAATGGCGGGTACAGCACAGGCCAGCCCACTGATCATCGGCATTACGCTTTTTCCGTTAAGCCCCACTTTTCGCATAAGCTTATCTGTAAGAAAGCTTATCCTCGCCATGTAGCCGGTATCTTCCAGCAGGGTAATTAAGCCAAACAATATCATTATCTGCGGTATAAAAATCAATATACCACTTAGCCCTGCTACTACTCCGTTTATTAGCAGGTCGCTCCACCAAGTTTCCGGCAAGGCACCGCCCAGCCAGCCACTAATTTTTCCAAAACCCCATTCAATGGCATCCATCGGATACTGCGCTATCCAAAAAACGCTTTGAAATAGTAAAAATAAAACAGCGAGTAATATCAAATAACCCCATTTTCTATCCAGTAAAATTTTATCCAGCTTTTCAGTAAACAATGTTCTTTGTAAAGGATCGGCCTCTACTACCGTATGGTGCATTATCTGCTTTATACGTCCATAGCGCTGCATAATTTCTTCTGCCTGTGTTTTGGTGGCATTGAATTTATTAGCAATTTCAATTGCTTCAATTTTACCCTGCTGGCCGACAGCTAATTTAAAATGCTCATGATTAATTAAATAATGTAATGCAGTGTAATCGCTTATGCCGGGATATAATTCCCTCATCGCTTCAACAGGTTTTTCTGCCAGTGCATGGTTGTTAATAAATTCACGTGGGGCTACAAAATGACTGGTAAACGTTTGCTCAATTGCTTTTTTTAGTTGGGGTATGCCTTTGTTTTTGCGGGGGTTAATGGTCACAATCTGTACACCCAGTTCTCTTTCCATTCCGTTAATGTCAATCTCTGTACCTTTTTGTTTTGCAAGGTCAATCATTGAGAGGGCAACCACTACCGGTATTTTTAAATCAATAATTTGTGAGCAAAATAATAAATTACGTTTCAGGTTACTGGCATCGGCAACCAGCAGTACCATGTCGGGCTTTATGTCTTCATCCTGGTTAAGTAAAACTTTATAAGCAACCCATTCATCCGCACGTTTTGGGTATAGGCTATACGACCCCGGTAAATCAATTATTGTAGCAGAAAGTTTTTCACCAATAGTGCATTGCCCTGTTTTCTTATCAACGGTTACCCCGGGAAAATTACCCACTTTTTGTTTGAGGCCTGTTAGTACATTAAACAGGGAGCTTTTGCCACTGTTGGGGTTACCTACTAAAGCTATATTTATTTTTTTTATCAAAGTAGAATGAATAAGCTGCCTGCAATTAACTTGCTTAACCATGCAGGTTTGCAAAAATAGCCGCTATAAACCGTTTGAGGTTACGAAATTAGAAACAAGGGGCTAGATCATTTTATTAGGTAATAGTTTTAGCCGATCATTTTATTAATCCGTAGGTATATGAGCAAATAAAAATTTATGTCCGGGCTGTGAAGCCATGATGAACATCGTTGCATCGCCCTCTTGTACTACATACCAATGGGTAACTTTAATTGCGTTTTAGATAAAGCTATTACAGCCAGCCGTGCCGGTGAGTACACCGGTCACTACCTTTATTGGAGTAGCAACAATTTTAAATGCACCCAACAAACCACTCATTTCAACTTTAATAAAATTTACATTTAGTTTACAAGATTAGCTGCCGGCTGGATTACCTTTGCACTCTAGAAGAAATAAAATATATGAAACATATTTTTTGGCTGCTGTTGCTAACCATGCAGATAGCAGGTGCACAAAAATCGAAGAAAGCAGACAAAGCAACGCTGAGCAATCTTCAACAGCACATAAATTATTTGGCCGATGATAAATTAGAAGGCAGAAGGACCGGTACCAATGGCGAAAAATTAGCTTACGAATACATAAGCAATGAATTTAAAAATGCAGGCCTGCTCCCTAAAGGTGAAAGTGAAAGTTACCTGCAGCCTTTTCAAATAAATGATGGCAAGGCAATAAATCCGGCATCACACCTCATCATCAACGATCACGACTTAAAACTTAATGAGGAATATTTTCCATTAGCATTTAGCCCCAATGGATCATTGGAAGCCACCGCTTCAATTGCACTGCGTGAAAATGCCAGCCCCTGGTTTTTTGACATAAAGGAACTTGTAGAAACCAATAAAAATAATCCTCATTTTGATTTGACGGATGCAATAAAAACACAAGCAACCCTTGCAGCAAAAAAAGGAGCAAACTCTTTTATATTTTATAATACCTCCTCCATAAATGATGCACTTAAATTTGAACCGAAAGCGAAAGTAATACCCATAGCCATACCTGTTTTATATATTAACAAAGCAGCAAGAGAAAAATATTTGAATGATGAAACAGCTACCCTTGATATAAAATTGAAAGTTGATATTGGAGATAAAATACGAATGGGCCACAATGTAATAGGGTTTATTAATAACAATGCACCCACCACAATTATTTTAGGTGCACATTACGATCACCTTGGCTATGGTGAAGATCGCAACTCTTTGTATAGTGGTACCACACCAGCTATTCACAACGGGGCAGATGATAATGCAAGCGGCACTGCTGCTATGATTGAGTTGAGCAAAATGCTGAAGCTTTCAAAATTTAAAGCCAATAATTATTTGTTCATAGCATTTTCAGGTGAGGAGTTGGGGCTGTTTGGTTCTAAATATTATGTTGAGCACCCCACCATTAATTTTGGCAATACCAACTACATGGTGAATATGGATATGGTGGGCAGGTTAAAAGATAGTACCCGTGGCTTGAACATTGGTGGATATGGTACATCGCCGGTATGGGGACAAATACTACCTGCTAAAGACAAATATTTTAAGATTAGTTTCGACAGTAGCGGTACCGGCCCAAGTGATCATACTTCTTTCTACCGCAAAGATATTCCTGTACTTTTTTTCTTTACCGGTACGCATAGTGATTATCATAAACCAGGCGATGATGCGGATAAAATTAATTACAATGGCGAACTGCAAATTCTGAAATACATCTATACCCTTATTGAAAAAACAGATAAAAAAGGAAAGCTGGCATTTACAAAAACCAGGGAAGTACAAATGAATACCAAAAGCAGTTTTAAAGTAACATTGGGCATCATGCCGGATTATACTTACAGTGGAACAGGTGTGAGGGTTGATGGAATAAGTGAAGGAAGGATTGCACAAAAAGCAGGGATAATTGCAGGTGATGTGCTGGTACAATTAGGTGAGCATGCATTTACAGATGTGCAAACTTATATGGAAGTATTAAGTAAATTTAATAAAGGTGATGCCACAAAAGTGAAAGTGAAAAGAGGAAGTGAAGCGTTGGTATTTGATATTGTTTTTTAGGAGTGAATTCCCAAAAGAATAATGATCCCCAAAGATTTCCTACCATAAATAAGAAATAAATCCCCTTTAGGGTTAGGGCATGAAACTTAAAATTGACAACGAAACTATAGCGCAGGAATTTTTTGAAGATGCCATTCTTCTCGGCATAGTTGCTCCTGTTAAAGACTACCAGTTTAGCTGGCATTTAAACCAGGTGCTTGGTTTTGATTTCCGGATCAACAATGATTTTGAAATTCAATTAACAAAAAGAAATCGTACCTATTTTTTTTCTATTTATGAGTTTGCGGTACCCTCCACTTCCGTAGTACATTATTTATACAACAACCAGTTTGATGGTGAATACCTGCTACCCGAATTTAAACACCTCGATTTTGTATGGCTCATTAAAGGGGAATATATTTCAACAGATGAATTAAAAGCCTTGATGCTTTCCATTAAATCGTTACCTGGTGTACAGTTGGTAAATGAAATGACCAATGAGAAAATAAAAAATAAACAGCACCTGATTTTTTAAATACAAAGCAACTTTTACAAATTGAAAGTGTTGCTATTTATTCAAATGTATAAGAGGGCGATGCAAGGATGTTCATTCAGGATTCTAATGTTCGGACAAAAATGAGCCTTAAATTATTTATAAACCATCAATTAAACTTTATGTGGAAAGAAGAAGACAATAAACTCTATAAAAAATTTGAATTTAAAAATTTTTCAGAAGCCTTTGCATTTATGGTGAGGGTTGCATTGGCGGCAGAAAAAAATGGATCATCATCCACTATGGACCAATGTGTACAATACCGTAGAGATTTGGCTGAATACACATGATGCCGGTGATATCGTTACTGAAAAAGACTGGAAACTTTCTGTAAAAATTGATGCGCTGATTTAATTTTTACGAAAGTAATTGATGAGTGCAATCATTGAAACAATCATCCATACACCTTCTAATATTACAAATGGCAGGTAATGGATAAGCCATGATGCAACACATGCCAGGCCTGCCCCCGCAATATTCATAACGATATAGCTGAGCCCATCTTTTGAAATTTTATTCAGCAGGTTTAATAAAAAAGCCAGTAGCAAAATTGCGACGCCTGCAGATCCTATCCAATCGCTGAGAGAAAGTTGCATGGGCTTATATTTTTACTGTGACGATCTTATCTTCCTGCGCCTTCATATAGCCCACAGGTGTAATGAAATTTTCCAATCCGTTTTGCTGCAATATATTTTTTACTACTTCGATGGCATTGGGGTTAACTGCTATTAATAATCCTCCACTGGTTTGCGGATCTGCAAGTATCGCTTTTTGATAATCAGTTATGGCCCCTATTTTATGGCCATAACTTTCCCAGTTCCTGGTGGTGCCGCCCGGTATAGATTTTTGTTCAACATATTTTTGCAGGCTATCGATAATTAACGGTACATTTTCAAATTCTATCACGGCACTTAACCCGCTGCCTTCGGCCATTTCTACCAGGTGGCCCAGTAAGCCAAATCCTGTAACGTCTGTCATAGCGTGTACGCCTTGCAGTTTGCCAAGTGCTTCACCCACTTTATTTAACTGCATCATTTGCC
>JANMVB010000385.1:0-1657 GCA_031392305.1 Ferruginibacter sp. | reverse complement strand
TTGAAGCCTTTATGGCATCATATCCGTTGGTTTCAATGGCGCTGCCGCCAATGCTTTCAAGCGTTTTTATAAACTGCTGAATTAAGTCATTGCTGGTTGCTACGCTTGATTCAACATTTATTTCCGGCTCGGGAATTAACGTCGGTTTATTTGCAGTGATGGCTTTTAATATAGTTTCTCTACCAGGCATTTTTATTGCTGAATTATTTTTTATTATTGATATACCAATCCCTGAAACTTTGTTTTGGCGCCTCCGGCATTTCCCTTTGCTTATACCAGGGATTGAATGTTTTATTATTTGTAATAAAAGGAAAAGACCGCATCACCCATCTCCCTATCTTACCCGCCAACCTGTAAATACCCGGATGGGCAAGCACAAAGGCCATTCCCTTCATACTTACTTTTTTGCCCGTTGCTGCATACCCCTCTTCTGTAATTACCTGCCGCCATTTCCATAATTGCTGGTGGATATCAATTTTTACGGGGCATACATTACTGCACGAACCGCAAAGCGTAGACGCAAATGGCAAATCAGCATTTGCCTTCATATCAAGATTGGGATTTAGTATTGAACCAATTGGCCCTGCCACTGCTGTATGATAACTATGCCCGCCACTGCGGCGATACACCGGGCATGTATTAAAACAGGCAGCACAACGAATGCATTTTAAAGAGCTCCTGAAATCGGGCCGCCCCAATTGTTTTGTACGGCCATTGTCAACAATAATAATATGCATTTGCTGGCCCAAACGTGGCTTATGAAAATGACTTGAATAAGTAGTGACCGGTTGGCCGGTAGCGCTTCTTGCAAGCAGGCGAAGGAATACAGCAAGGTGCGTTGCTTTAGGAATTATTTTTTCAATACCCATACACGCAATATGGATTCCGGCTGCATGTGCGCCCATATCTGCATTGCCTTCGTTGGTACATACTACAAAGCCACCCGTTTCGGCAATGGCAAAATTTACACCGGTAATGGCTAGTTGCGATTGAATGAATTTATTGCGTAAATGTTGCCGGGCTGCCTCAGTTAAATATTGCGGATCATTGTTACCTTTTTCTGTACCAAGGTGTTGGTGAAAAGTTTCACTAACATCCTGTTTTTTTAAATGAATGGCAGGCAATACAATATGGCTGGGCGGCTCATTTCTAAACTGAACAATGCGCTCACCAAGATCCGTATCCACTACATCAATTCCATGTTTGATCAAATGCTCATTCAGGTGGCACTCCTCCGTAAGCATCGACTTACTTTTAACTACCCGTTGAATTTTATGCTGCCTGATAAGGCCCAAAACAATTTCATTGTGCGCCATCCCATCTACTGCCCAATGTACGGTAATGCCATTCTCTTTTGCCTTTAGTTCAAACTCAATTAAATAATTATCAAGGTTGGATAATGTATGATCTTTTATCTGCGAAGCCATCTCTCTCAACTGTTCCCACTCCGGTAATAAATTAACTGCCTTATCCCTTTTGCTACGCACAAACCACAATGTTTCATCATGCCAGTTTGTTCTTTCTTCATCGCTTATAAATAAGCCTGCTGCTGTGGCATGGTCTGCAACAGGTAGGTGCCCCGCATTATTATTATGTTGTGTTGCCATTGCGCTCTTACTGATTTTTATTTTTGCAATTCCCTTGTACTGCTGTTTAA
>JANMVB010000350.1:0-1732 GCA_031392305.1 Ferruginibacter sp. | reverse complement strand
GTTAAATGCCCGCCTGCTTTCAGGTTGTGCATTTGCAGCGATACTTAGCAGCAAAGCAAAAAATATAAAGAAGGTTTTATGTGCAATCATCTTGTATTGATTTTAAAAAATATTTTAAACTCATTTTGAAAAATTAATTGCGATTTTTAATCCTTAACTATATAGACCTGTGTTAATACTCCACACCTGCCTGGCGCAATATTTCATCGATTGTTTTGCTGAGGGATAAACTTAATTGATGCGGCATTTTATTGCTTTGTAATAAACCTTTATCGAGGCATTGCATCACTTCTTTTATTTCATGCTCAAAGCCGTTACTTAAATGCGGCATTGAAAATTCTTCTGTGGTACCATCATTTAACTGAAGTGAAAATTGGGTTGCTTTAAACCAGGGGTTTTTAATTTTAATGCTTCCTTTGGTACCAATAATTTCTGCATCTACAGCAGTATTAAAAACGATGGATGATATTAAATGCACTGTGGCCCCATCTGCATATTGAAGTACTATATTGCAGTACTCATCTATCCCGGTTGCAGCAAGTGATGATACAGATTTTATTAAAACCGGTTCGCCTAAAATCAAGGTGGCTAAATATAAAGGGTACACGCCTACATCCATCATTGAACCGCCCCCCAATGATTTATTATAAAGCCTTCCTCCCAAATCAACCGGCGTTGCAAAGCCAAAATTAGCTGACACATATTTAGGCTTGCCAATTACATCATCCTTGATCAGCGAAAGTATCTTCTCAATAAAAGGCATGGATGCTGTCCACATGCCTTCCATTAAAAATACCTTATTTTTTTTTGCTGCACCGATCATTTCTTTTGTGTGCCGGTAACTGAGCGACATTGGTTTTTCACACAACACTGCCTTTTTATTTTGCAGGCAGGCAATTGTTTGCTGGTGATGAAAAGCGTGTGGTGTGGCTATATAAATGATGTCAACATTTTCATCCTGTATCAGCTCGTTGTAGTTGTCGTAAAATTTTGATGCGTTGTGCCTGCCTGCAAAATCCATTGCATTATTTATATCACGGGATGCAACTGCATATACTTCTGAACCTTCTACAAAATTAATTGCGGTACAAAACTTTTCTGCAATGCGGCCTGCGCCCAATATGCCCCAGCGGTAATTTTTGGTCATGGTGTTAAATTAAACTACACGATTTTAAAGAAACGAATTACACGAATTATAAATACACTTTTGACTATCCATTTTAAACTTTTTATACAATCAAATTTTTTTGTTGTCCGGGCTGAAGTATTTCAATTAAGCTTCATTGGCGTCGCACTCTTATACATTGTATCATCTGGGAACTTTAATGCGTTATTTGTACAAAGTGCGTTACAAAATTTACACCTTTTTAAAAAGGTGTAAACTTTATTAAATAATGTGGGAAAAGAACCACAATGGTATTCAGTACAAGAGGGCGATGCAACGATGTCCCTCAGTGCTTCTCTGCCCGGACAAAAAATATTTATGTGTTACTGCATTTTTATTTTAATCACGGAAAATGAATACGGTGCTGCTGCAAGTTCTATTTGCTTCCCTTTTATGGTGATGGCAGATTCAACCGGTGCTATATTTTGCGGCGCCGAAAAGGATGATCGGGCAGCGCCGGTCGCCGACCACCCGCCAATACCACTCCCATGCATTGGGGTTGATCGGTTCGCCGACCGTTCCGAGCAATCGGATCGAGCTGCGCTTATGGCGGGTGACGAAGGCGTC
>JANMVB010000341.1:0-8011 GCA_031392305.1 Ferruginibacter sp. | reverse complement strand
TACCCGGTTCAATTTTGCCTGGGCCTCTCCTTTCAGTTCGGCATTGATACTATTGTCAACAATGCTCTGAAATGTAGCTTTTGCATTGAAATAATCTTTCTGTTGCATAAATACATCACCAATCAGAATATAAGAACGGGTTACCCAAAAATCGTAGCTGGTTGTTTCTTTAATCACTGTCATGGCTGCTTTTTCGGCGGCGGTATAATTGCCTGAAGTATAATAACAGTTTGCAATCTCATACCTGGCCTCTGCACCCCATGCCGATTTATTAATTGCAGCGCATGATTTGAATGAGGCTATGGCCCCGGTACAATCATTGTTAATTTGTTGTGATTTACCCAATACTAAAAATGCAATGGAACGGTCATCTGTGCTCAGCCCTTTTCTTGTCAGCAATTCTTTAGCTGCTTCATTTGCCTGGCCATAATCTTTAAGCTGATAGTAACACCTTACCAGGCCACGCAATGCTTCAAGCTGGTTATCCTGGTTTACTGCGCCAGCTTGCAATGAGGCAAAATATTTTTTTGCATTAGCATAATCTTTCAGTTCAAAATAATAGATACGGGCCGCTGCAAGTGTTGCCTTTTCAAAATAAGTACTCAGCCCTTTACTATTGATAAAATTGTAGCCGGTCAATGCATCTGCCCATTGCTTATTCTTAGTATAACATTCGCTGCGGAAATAATTTGCATCTAGGGCATACGCACCGTTAGGGTACCTGCCCAAATAATTATTAAAACCGGTAACAGCCGCATTGCAATCATTTGCATTGTACTTTATTTCTGCCGCCGACCAGGTAAGTGAATCGGCTTCTGGTACAGAAATATTTTTTCCATTCTTACGCATCAACTCTACGTATTCGTTGGGCTTGCCTTCTTCCACATAAATATTTTTGATGTTGTCAAGCGCCTCATCCACTTCCGGCGACTGGGGGTATTGCTGTAATAATTGCTGGTAGTTGGCCAATGCCTGGTTGTTGTCATTTAAATTATAATAACTCAGGCCGAGTTTTAAAAAAGCTACAGGTTTTAATCCGCCGCCATTCGGTGCTTTCAATACAAGATTTAAATAAGGGATTGCATCACGAAATTTTTCCTCAGCCATATAAGTATTTGCAATTTCCATATTGGCATCAGGCACCAGGCTGCTTTTACTATATTGGCGTGTAAGGGTATTCAACACAGCAATTTTTGTGGCCGAACTTTTTATACCTGCAATCAATGATTTTTGAAACATGGCGTAATCACTCTGCGGCAATGCATTGGCAATGGCAGTTTCATACATACTGTTGGCCCTGGCAAAATCCCTCAACATAAAATAATCATCTGCTGTGCGGATATAGGCATCCTGCTCCATGGCACCTGCGGTGGTTGTTGATTTTGCGATTGGCTCAAAATAAGTAAGGGATTGTTTATAATTCTCTTTCTTCATCCAGCTATACCCAAGGTCGTATTTTGCGGTGGAAGGGTTTGCCTCTCCCTGCGCCATAGCACCACTTTGCATATAAACACTTAGGTAGCGGATGGCTGCATCATAGTCTTCCGAACGGTAAGCTATTTCTCCCTTCCAGAAGTTTGCATAAGGCGTAACAGATGAAGCAGGCAGGCGCAAAATTTTTGTAAATAATTCATCGGCCCTTGCAATCTGCTGATCGTTTACATACTCCACTGCCCTGCCATACAATATGCGTGGATACACCTTTTGCATATTATCCGTAGGTTGTTTAAATGATTCATACAATGCCAGTGCCTCCCGGTAGTTATTGGTATTGGCAAGCAGGCCCACCAGAATTTCTTTTGCCTCATTGCCGTAAGGTGAGGAGGGGTAGTTGTTGATGAAATTGCGCATTTCAGTAAGTGCTATATCCTGGTAGCCCAACTCGTAAGAAAGCTTTGCATAATTAAAGAGCGAAATTTCCTGCTGCTTTTTATTGCTGCTGTTATACGCACAAAACTGAAAGGCATTTCTTGCATTGGCTTTTTGATTGGTACGCAGGTAACAATCTCCCAGCAGGTACATGCTGTTTTGTCCCAATGAATCACTCTCATTGCTCAACTGTTTAAAACCTTCAATGGCTTTAGTTAACTGCCTAGCCTCATAATAGCAATAACTTAATTCGTACAGGTTTTCCTTGGTTACTTTGGCGCTGTTGTTTACATAATATTCCAGTAAGGGCAGGGCTTTTGCAAAATTCTTTTTCTCAAAATAAATATGGCCTATCAGTTGCTTTAATTCTTTTTCGTAGTACAACCCTCCCCTGCTCAAAATGCTTTCACCATATTTTAGTGCCTCATCTTTTTTATTTTGGAAGTAATAAATCTCGGCAATATAATAGGGAACAATGCCTTTGTATTCCTCCCTGTTTTCAACCAGTTTAAAAGATTTTAAGGCTTCATTGTAGTTGCGGTCGTAGTAGCTGATAAACCCATAATAGTAGTTGGCAGGGATATAATATTTATTTTCCGGCAGTTGATGTATCTCATTAAAAAGTGGCTTTGCATCTTTAAAACGTTTCAGGTTAAAATAGCAATAAGCCATTTCAAATTTTGCATCAGCAATTTCTTCATTGCTTAAATTATCAAGGCCGGCCCTTTCATAATTTTCAATAGCCTTTGTAAATTCATCTTTGGTAAAATAAAATTTACCCAGGTGATAACTCATCAGTTGAATGCGTGGTTCATTGTTTACCCAGTTGATATAATGCGTTGCTTCTTCTTCTGCAATCGGCACCTGTAGTTTAAGACGGGTAACAATATAATAATAATTTACATCATCATTTAAATAAGCATTGTTGCTTTTTTGATTATCGGGGTATTGTTGTTTTACATCCTGCAGCAGTGGGTATGCAAGCGCATACTGTTGCTTAACAAATAATTCCTTTGCTTCTTTAAACTTTCTTTCGGGGTCTGTAATGGTGTGTGTGGATTGAGCAAAAGTGGAGATGGAAAATAACGTTGCAATAAGCAACAGGCATTTATATTGTTTCATTGTATGGGTTGTATCAGTCATGTATTTGAAGATGCAAATTTAACGCTAATGCCACTTGAGCAAACACCGTTCCAAAGCGTTTGTTAATAAGTGGATAACTCCTTAAAACAAAACGAATGTACATTTGCAACGCTGTTAATGAAATGATAATAAAATTGTAAAGACAAATACAGAAATAAAAATTAACAAAAATGAAAAAACTGCTTTCAACAAAGTATTCTGCCGGAGCATTTAGTGCGGCCATGTTGGTATTAAGATTAGCCGTAGGTTTATTGATGATGAATCATGGATACGATAAACTGATTCATTACGGAGCAAAGCACAACAGCTTTATGAATTTTATGGGCATAGGAAGTTCCATATCGCTTGCACTCGTAATTTTCGCAGAATTTTTCTGTTCACTTTTTTTAGTCCTTGGTCTGTTTACCCGGCTGGCAACCATTCCCCTAATTGTCACCATGTGTGTGGTAGTTTTTATGGTTAAAAAAAATGTATTTGGTGATGGCGAAGTAGCTGCATTATATTTGGCCGGTTATGTGGTATTATTATTAGTGGGGCCCGGCAGGGTGAGTGTAGATGGGATGATGGGGAAATAGTAATGGATAATTTTTTAATTGATAATGGATAATTTTTTACTACATGGAGTTTTTCATTATTTAAAAAACTTTTGAATTAAACCCATTGTCATTTATTAAAATTTTCAGGTAGCAATTCTTAAAAATTTCCCCTTAACTCCTGTAAACCAAAAAATACTTGCTTTTTCATTTTTATGTACCAGGCGATTGAACCCTGATTAAGCATCGTTGCGTCGCACTCTTGTACATTTTATCAATTAGCATCGCCTTCAATTTGCGAACAGTCTTTCATTTACAAATTAAACTTTGTAAAGCTTTCCGTAAGTTTCAAGTGTTCAGTTTAATTCATCACTCATTACTCATTATTCATCACTCATCACTCATCACTCATTCATGTTTACCACTCAAACACAAATAAGGATCCATTACGCACTTACAGACCAGATGGGTGTGGTGTATCACGGGCATTACGCACAATTTTATGAAATAGGAAGAGGCGAAGCAATCAGGGAAATTGGTTATACTTATAAAGACATTGAAGCAATGGGAATTATCATGCCGGTAGTGGATATTCACAGCCGCTTTTTGCGGCCTGCAAAATATGATGACCTTATAACCGTAAAGACTACTTTAAAAGAATTGCCCATACACCATAAAATTGTTTTCCACTCCGAAATATATAATGAAGAAGGATTGCTGCTGAACACCGGTGATGTTACCCTTTATTTTATGGAAGCAAAAGATATGAAACGTTGTGAAATGCCTGCGGAACTAAGGGCAAAGCTGGAGAAATATTTTTAATGATAGGTTTCAAAATGTCATGTGGGAAATGATCCACATAGGTATGACGTACAAGAGTGCGACGCAACAATGCTTAATCAAGGTACAATCGCATGGTAAATAAAAAAACTAAAACCTGAACAAATTATCAATTATCAATTAATAAATTATCAATTAAAATTACACCCGATGATAATCTCCTTTCCAGTTTTTAATTGATTTTTTTATATCAGCAGATGATAAGTTTTCTTTTATTGCCCGGTCTGTAAGTGTTATTAGTTCATCATCTGGTGCAAAACGCAGGGCAATGATTTGTCCCATCCTTAACCTGCTGTCAAATAATTTTCCGGTTAATGAAAAGTAGCGCAGGTTTTCTTCGGCACGTATAGCCCTGTCTTGCGCACGCAATGCGAATGCCCTGATATACCAAAAAAATAATACTGCAATAATGAATACCAATACCAGCAACGCCGCTATCAGCCTGCCGTTCCCATGCTGACAGGCAAGTACAAATTTTACAATAGCAGCAATCAATCCGCTAACGATTAACAAGCCGGCAAGCCCATGATAAAGCGGCACATACCGTGCATGGCTTTTAAAATTTTGTTCTTTCATACAATGATTTTGCGAAAGTTACTTTAAAAGATCCAGCACTTTCCACATTTTTTCTCTTACTGATCCGGCACTGCCGTCAAAATTATTTACGATAAATGAAAAGGTATATTCAACGCCGGATTTACTTTTTATATAACCGGTATAACTTCTTACTCCGCCGATATAACCATCCTTCATTTTTATGCCGTTCATTTCCGGTAGTGTATTGTAAAAGGAAAGGTACCAAGGCTGTTTGCTGGCATATTGCATTGCAGTAACGAGGGCATTTGTGGTAATACGGTTGGCGGGTGATAACCCACTGCCGTCAATAATTTTGAGGGCAGATTTTTCAATACCACGCCTGCTCCAGAATTCTTTTATAATTGCTATGCCGCTATCGGTAAAGCCTGCCTGTTTTTTTTGAAACCCGATAGTTTTTACAAATGCTTCACCATATAAATTAATACTCTTTTTTAAGAACCAATAATTCATACTATCCAGTGTGGGGGATTGAAGCGTACAAAGAATTTTCAGGTTGTTGGGTAACGCTTCTTCAGCTTTATCAATGGTGGTTGGTTGCAAAAATTCAACCTGTTTTTCTTTGAAAGCTTTCATCAGGGTGTACACCATTTGCCCAGCAGGATCGGGCATGGCACCGGAAATTAAAAAATTATTTTCACCGGCTGGTATTGTTCCTCTTATAAACCCCCGGGTAGAAAATGGTGGCAAATAAATATACGCATTGTCGCCACTACCCTTTGCCCCGGTGCGTAATTCATTTGTAAATGCAACATCGTTCAATAATGGCTTCACGTTCATTACTGAAACCTTATCCCCTTCGGCACTCCCTGATTTTAATGTGAGTTCATATTGATTCTCCCGCCAGTTTAATGCAGCGGCTCCGGCACCGTAATAGTTTCCGATATCTTCCCATACCCAGCCATCAGGTGTAGTATTTGTATCCCAGTTTTTTGTATGCAGGTATAAACCCCCGTTTATTTTTTGAATGCCTTTTTGTATAAGTGCAGTAGTTATTTGGTTAATGATGATGTCTTCTTTTGTTTGTTTCCACCGCCAGCTTCCTAAGGTAGGGTCGCCGGAAGCAATGATGTACACAGATCCATTTAAAACGTTGTTCTTTATTTCACCATCATAAGCTACCAGTGTTTTGTAAACAAAGCTTTTGCCAAGTAGTTCAAATGCGGCAGCACTGGTAATCACTTTCTGGCAACTGGCGGGTGCTACACCAAGTTGTGCGTTTTTTTCATACACCAGGCTGCCGGTTTGTGTGTTTACCACATACATACTCAATATGCTGTGCCGGAACTGAACATCGGCTGATAATTTTTGTATAGCATTGTCTAACTGAGCAGAAATTTGCTGGCCCACACAATTGAATGAAAACAGGCCACACGAAATGATGATAACAACTATCCTTTGATACATTTTTATTAAATTTGAAAATTGAAATTAGCAATTATGGCAACACCAGTTTTAAATTACATTAGCGAACAGGATTACCTGGAAGCAGAAAGAAAGGCTTTTGAAAAGCATGAATATTACAAAGGTGAAATTTTTGCCATGAGCGGAGCGACTTTTGCACACAACAAAATTTCAATAAATATAATTTTAGACATTGGATCAAAATTGAAAGGTAAAAAGTGTACCCCTTTCAGCAGCGATTTAAAGATACATATCCCGTCTAATTCTCTTTACACTTATCCGGATATTACTATTATTTGCGGTGAAATTGAATCAGCCGATGAATCATTTGATACTGCCACCAACCCCAGCGTAATCATCGAAATACTCTCTGCCTCTACCCGGGATTATGATAAGGGTTCTAAATTTACGCTGTACAGGGATATAGAAACTTTAAAGGAATATCTGCTGGTTGACTCCACCGGTATTTCTGTAGAAAAATTTACAAGGCAACAAGATAATAGCTGGGTACTCACAGAATATAAATCATTATCAGCCCAATTCTCACTCAGCACGGTGGCTGTTGATATCACCCTTGCAGATATTTACGAAGGGGTAAAATTTAAGTGATTTACAATCCCTCATCCAGCACAACATTTTAAAAAATCTTCATGGCACAAGTTAGCATCATCACCATTGGTGACGAATTATTGATAGGACAGGTAATAGACACCAACAGCGCCTGGATGGCACAGCAATTAAATAAAGCAGGCATTCGGGTGGCAAGGCGGGTAGCGGTGGGTGATGTATGGGATGACATCTGGAATACACTCGACGAAGAAATCACCCATGCCGAAATCATATTAATTACAGGTGGCCTCGGCCCTACTGCAGATGATATTACCAAGCCCTTGTTGTGTAAATATTTCAATGGCAAAATGGTAACAGATGCCGGGGCCCTGCAAAACATAAAATACATTTTTGAGACAGTACTCAAAAGGCCGATGATAGATAGAAACCTGAAACAAGCCGAAGTGCCGGACACTTGTAAAGTTATCCTTAATAAAAACGGCACCGCCCCCGGGATGTGGTTTGAGAAAGAAGGAAAAATTTTTGTGAGCATGCCCGGTGTACCACACGAAATGAAGGCAATGATGGAGCAGGATGTGATACCACAACTTAGCAACCATTTTAAATTTCCGCATATTGCCCACCGCACTTTACTTACCGCCGGTGTTGGAGAAAGTTTTTTAGCCGATAAAATCCAGGTTTTTGAAGAGGCTTTACCAACGCACATCAAGCTGGCTTACCTGCCCAATTATGGCATGGTACGGTTGAGATTATCTACCACTGGTTTTGATAAGGAAGCAATAGAAAGAGAGGTACAGGAATTATTTGAAACCCTGCAACTACAGGTAAAAGATTACCTGGTAACCAACGAAGATGAACGCATGCAAAAAGTAGTTGCCAAATTATTGATTGCAAATAAAAAAACGGTATCAACTGCCGAAAGCTGCACCGGTGGCTACATTGCCCATATTTTAACAGAAGAGCCCGGCGCCTCCGCATATTATAGTGGCAGTGTGGTTAGCTATTCGTACCAGGCAAAAGAAGATTTGTTGCAGGTGGACAAAAGTACGCTCGAAACC
>JANMVB010000249.1:0-22859 GCA_031392305.1 Ferruginibacter sp. | reverse complement strand
ATCGCCGGTTTGGCCAACTATTAATCTTGCAGGGTCCCCAAACCCCTGGAACATAATAAAGACAAGCACTACCACACCGAGCAATACCATCAATGCATACATCAATCTTTTAAAAAATTTTGCCAATTGATTTATACTAGTTTTTAATTGTATTATTTATCGTGCAGCCTTGTCTATATCCGCCCAGCTATATTTATTTTGCACTACCGGCCCCTTCATTACAAACAAAGTTGGGTTAGCCCTTGCAGCAGTTTTTATAGCGGTAGCATCGCTTGTTAATACGGGAATATTATAATGATTCAACTCATTAAAGAAATGGTTTACATTCTCTTTATCCGAGGTAATAATGTAGACAGGCCGGTTTTGCATTACGGCTTTTTTCCAAAGTTCTGCAAACGAGGCTGACCACCGGTTATTACCATCACTCATATTTTGCAGAAAGAATAAATAATAATTGCCGGTTTGAGAAAGTACAGTTTCTGTTACATTCACCCCTGCAGAATCTGATAAAGAAAAATCATTGATCGCAGGTATATTATTCTCTCCTTTCTTTATAAGCGTTTGTTTGCGGTCTATAAATTTCCAGGTGCTGTCTGGTAATTGATCTGTGGTGAAATCTTTTTTTGCACCATTTTTTTCATACACAAAAACATACGCATATTCATCTGGTATTGCTCCGTCGGGCATCTTTCGTAACTCAAGAATATCATTTCCTTTTTTATAAGGCAGGCAATCTTTTAGGGGCAAATGTTTTAGTACATAAAATTGAAGAAAAAGTACTGCCCCGATGCTAAATAAAATAAATAACGTTCCGGCAAAACCCTTGAACAATGGTAGTACATATTTACGACCAATAGCTATAAAAATTATCAGCAATAACAGGATGATATCTTTCGTAAATGTTTGCAGGGGCGTAAGTGGTATGCAATCCCCAAAGCAACCACAGGCCCTTATTTTACCGCTCAATAAAACATAGCCGGTTAAAAAGGTGAAGAAGAGGGTAAGTAACAATAAAAAGGAAAGTACTGCATTCTTTTTCCAGCCAATAAGTAACGCAACACCCAATACAACTTCCAACGTAATGATGGTAATAGAAAAAATTACGGCTTGTGAATGGAGAGCATTCATTACGCCAGGCAAAAATCCGGAAGCTGCCCATGCTTCAAAAAACTCCTGCATTTTATATCCCAGCCCAAGTGGATCAATTGCTTTAACGAGGCCCGAAAAAATAAACAATGACCCTACCAGCAACCTGGCAATATTTACTGCTATTTTCATATTTCTTTCATTGGAAATGTATGGTAATTAAAATAAGCATGCCTTATTTTAAACAGATTGTTATTGTGGGCTATGCTTTCCTTCGTCAATTAAAATAAGCGCAAAAACAGCATAATTAATGATGTCATAATAATTTGCATCGATACCTTCACTTATAATGGTTTTCCCTTCGTTTAATAGTATCTGTTTTATCCGCATTAGTTTTGCTAAAATCAAATCCGTAAATCCTTCCTGGCTTAAATCTCTCCAGGCTTCACCATAATCATGGTTTTTATCCCGCATTAATTCTTTGGCTATAGCCACTTTTGCATTATAGAATGATTCCACTTCTTCTATTGGTAATTCTTCCGTTTCGTCGGTTTGTAAATCAAGTTGTATCAGGCCAATAATGCTGTAATTTAAAATGCCTTTAAATTCGCTGAGTATATCATCACCAATTTTTTGCTCGCCTTTTTCCTGGATGTTGCGGATGCGTTTAGCTTTTATATAAATTTGATCAACTACTGATATGGTACGATAGACTCTCCAGGAGGTACCATAATCTTTTGTTTTATTTAAAAATATATTCCTGCAGTTTTCAATTGCTGTATCGTATTGCTGATCTGTGTTCATCGTAAGTTGAATGTATATACTTTTGTTATACCTGCGACAGGTAACTTCATTCAAGGCTATGGTTGGTAAATTCACAAACCATGGCTGGTTAAGTTATGAAAATCTGGCGGGTGAAAATTGATTTTTATTGATTGTTGTTATCGTCAAAAATACCGTTTCTTACTGATGTACACACTTAACTGTAAAGGAAAATTATTATTAATTGATCAGCCTTTGGTAATGGGTATCATCAATGCCACACCTGATTCATTTTATAATGGCCATGTTACGCCGGGGCTGGATGCTGCTATTGCTCTTGCACAAAAAATGATAGCGGATGGTGCCGACATCATTGATATTGGGGGACAAAGCACAAGGCCCGGCAGTGTGCGGATTAGTGCTGATGAAGAAACCAGCAGGGTCCTCCCCATAATAACTGCTATACTACAACAACATCCTGAAACAATTATATCCATTGATACATATCATAGCATGGTAGCTAAAGAAGCAGTACATGCAGGTGCATCTTTTGTAAATGATATCAGTGGCGGAAGTATGGATGTTGAAATGATTAAAACAGTGGCAGCATTAAAAGTTCCCTACATCTGCATGCATATAAAAGGCACCCCGGAAAACATGCAAAAAAATCCGGAGTACGAAGATGTTGTAAAAGAAGTGTTGGATTATTTTATTGCAAAAATTGCAGCCTGCAAAGCTGCAGGCATACTTGATGTAATTATTGATCCGGGATTTGGATTTGGTAAAACCATCGCTCACAATTTGCACTTATTAAAGCACCTGGATATTTTTAAAATGCTGGATAAGCCGGTACTGGCTGGCTTATCCAGAAAAGCAACTATCTATAAAACACTTGGCATTACCGTTGATGAAGCATTAAACGGCACCACTGTTTTAAACACCATTGCGCTAATGAATGGTGCATCACTGTTGAGGGTACATGATGTAAAGGAAGCAAAGGAGGCAGTGAATCTTTTTATGGCGTATGACACAAAATAAAGGACGCATCATTATGTTAAGAGCGGTCAATCATTTGCCCCGTCCTTTAGGAAGGGGAGCAGAGAGGGATATTTATTTTTGGCTTCAGCCAAATCGTTATTAGGGCTAAAGCCCCATTTACATTGTTGATTTTATCCACGTCCTAAAGGACGTGGCAATTGAAATCCTTAACTACATGTCATTATTCGAACCAACGATTGATCTATTTTTTAAACTACTTGCTTTTTTTAATCTGCCGAATTTATCCATATAATGTAAGTAAAGTTCCACATTGGTATGACGTACAAGGGAGTGACACAACGATGTACCACATAGCTACTTCTTTGCCGGGACAAAAAATATTATTCTAAAATTCCGGAACAGTTTCTTTACAAAAAAAGCTGCTCCTTTTGGGAACAGCTTTGAATAAAATATAAACCATTATTTATTTTGGGGCATTGGGCGAAGGGGGTTGTTGCTGGCCCTGGCCTTGTTGTTGTTGCGCCTGTTGCTGTGCCTGCATCATTGCTTCACGTTGCTGCATCATGGCATTTCTTACTTTTTCATTTTCTGCAATTGCCTGTGGTGCATTCAAGAGACTAACCACTTCAATATCAAAAATCAAAATTTCGTTTGCTTTAATATCCGGCCCCTGTGCCTGTGCACCGTAAGCAAGTGTTGATGGAATATAAAACTTTGCTTTTGCGCCTTTGCTTAACAATGATAAGCCATCACTCCAACCTTTAATTACTGTTAAACCCCTTGAAGGATCACCTGACATTGTAATCAATAATGGCTGCGAAGGCTTACCAGGAGCATCTGCTACATTGGAATCAAAAACCAACCCCTTCATTGTTTTACCGGTGTAAAATATTTGCGGAGAAACACTGGTATCAGCAAGTGGGCCGGTGCCCTGGGATATAATTTCAACATAAGTACCCAAGGGTGCTTTTACAGCCTTGATGTTATTTTTTGCGAGGTAATCTGTAATGATTTTATCGTCTGTTTTTAACTGGCCGATGGCATTTACAGAATCTTTCAGCCTTGCATTTTCCATTTGAACTTTAAAAGCGCTGTCTGCACTTTCTTTAGTTAGAAAAACGTTTACAATTTTATAATTCGCAATCATGTAACCACCTTTCTTCATAAAGGGTGGAACATTACCACCATTCTTCATCAGGCTGTCTGCTAGCTGCTTTACAATAATGCTATCGCCTTTTCTTGCTTGTGAAAATATTTTGAAATATTGCGGAGGTATCTGAATAGAATCCATACCTACAATCTGGTTAGAGGTGGTTTTAGAATCAAACAATAAAGTGTCTTTTCCTGCTCCTTTGTAAAACTGCTGGTAAGAAATTTCAAAGAAATTGCCATGCTTCAAAGTATCACCCTTGCCATCTGATATGATCTTATATTGTAATCCACCTTCGCCTTTTTTAAAAGGTTTGTTACAACTTGCAAATAACATTGAGGTTACTGCTAATAAATAAATAAAATGCTTCATTTGTGTGTATTTAGAATTGATAATTGCTTAATTGATCTTTGTTTTCTTTCATAGCCTGCATAAACTTTGCTACAACTTCTTCAAGTGGTTCTTTATTTTGTCCACCGGCTGCATTGAAGTGGCCGCCACCGTTAAAATATTTTCGTGCAAAGGTATTTACATCAAAACCGTCTTTGCTGCGGAAGGAGCTTTTACGCTCTTCTCCCCTGTCGATAATGATAGCTGCAAGCTTAATCCCCTTTATGCTTAGCGGATAATTAACAAGGCCTTCGGTATCACCGGTAATGATATTAAACTTTACCAGGTCTTGCTGCGGTATTGCTATTAATGCAGTATTATATTCGTAAAAAATTTCCATCCGGTTCAGTAACACATTGCCGGTAAACCGAAAACGGTTTTCGAGGAAATTATCGAACAATGCCTCGTGAATGCGGCTATGTTGTAATCCCTTGTCTTTAAGATGAGCCACCATCCTGTGTACTGCAGCCGTTGTTATCGGAAACCGAAAAGAACCGGTATCTGTCATCACCCCTGCATACAGGCAATCGGCAACAGTTTCATTTATTTTATCCTCATTACCTGATGCAATTATAAAGTCGTACACCATTTCGCAGGTAGAACTTTTTTTAACATCACTGATGCCATAAGTAAATTTTTCTACCTGTGGCTCCTGGTGATGATCTATTAAAATCCGCTGTGCAGTTGCATTGCCGAGGCGTTCTTCCATTCGCTTGGTACGAATGAGGGTATTAAAATCCAAACAGAAAATCCAGTCGGCTGCGTCGATTGCTTTATTGGCATCACTGGTTTGTCTTTCGTAATCAAGCACCTGTTTTGTACCCGGCATCCAGTCTAAAAAATCAGCCCAGTTTGTGGGGGAAATTACAGTAACCTGGTGGCCAAACTGCGTGAGGAAATGATACAAACCAAGGGATGAACCCATTGCATCGCCATCAGGTTTTTGGTGTGTGGTAATCACCACTTTTCTGGGTTCCTTCAGTAAAGGATATATTTCGTTGATCTGCTGCATAAAGCGGCGCAAAAGTAGGGGAAAAATGCCAGTTTATGTTTCATGTATGATTTTTTGATGACTGATGTACATATATCATTGTATCATTAACTTTCTTTTTTGATTTGATCAGTTATTTGTAGCAACCTTATTTCAAATAATCAGCCATTAAAAAATCGCACGGATCTTCAATTCCTGTAATTCGTGCAATCAGTATAATTCGTGTAATTCAACTCGTGTAATTCGTGCCTTAAAAATTCGTGTCTTAAAAAATTCGTGCAATTAAAATCATACCATTCAATCTCATTATCTTTGCGCCTCAAATTCGAAAAATATGAGTAACAGAACATTCACCATGATTAAGCCGGATGCAACCAGGAAGGGAAATACCGGTGCAATTTTAGAAAAAATAAATGCTGCAGGGTTCAGGATTGCAGGTCTTAAAATGCTACACCTCTCAGCAGAAAAAGCAGGGGAATTTTATGCCGTACATAGGGAAAGGCCTTTCTATGGCGAGCTGGTAGAATTTATGAGCAGTGGCCCCATTACAGCCGCCATTTTAGAAAAAGAAAATGCAGTAGAAGATTTCAGGATATTAATTGGGGCTACCAATCCTGCGCAGGCGGCTGAAGGCACAATCCGTAAATTATTTGCAGCATCTATTGGAGAAAATGCTATTCACGGTAGTGATAGTGATGCAAATGCTGAAATTGAAGGCGATTTCTTTTTTAGCAAGCTGGAGCAGTTTTAATAAAATTCTTTTATACCTTTTAACATACAAAAGCCGGTAAATTTTTTACCGGCTTTATTATTTTTATTACTGTATGATTGTTGTGAAATAAAATTTGGAATCTTTAATGGGCAAAGTCCATTTCAAAATCGCCTTTTATCCTTTCAATGGAAGGATTAAAATACCCAAACTTTAGTGCAGGAAATTCTTCATGGATCAGTTCCATAAATTGTTTCACACCCATGGATTCTCCGGTATCAGTTACGCCTATTTTTCCCAGGTACCAGTCAGGATCAATATTAAAATTGCGCCATTGTATCATACACAGGTCAGTTTCCTTAATTAGTTTTCGTAGTGCTTCGTACTCTTCAATACTATCCGTCATACCCGGGAAAACAAAATAATTAATACTCGTCCAGCCGCCGAAGCTGCGTACAATTTTTAAGCTTTCAATAAGGTCGGCAAACACATAGTTATTAGGCCGGTAATATGGTGTGTAAATACTTTCCCTGGCGGAGTTGGTGCTTAGCCGCATACTGTTTAAGCCTGCTTCGCACAAGGCTTTTACTGCGGCCGGTTTGCTGCCGTTTGTATTAATATTAATGCTCCCTTTTTGGGTATGTTTTCTTATTTCAATAATACTTTCACGAATGGTTTCCCACATCAGCAACGGCTCACCCTCGCAGCCTTGTCCAAAACTAATAATGGGGTAAGGCGCTGTCTCCAGGTGTGGCACGGTAAACTCGGTAATTTCTTCGGCCGTGGGCCTGAAGGTTAATCTGTCCTGTGTGCTCACAATGGTTTCCTCCACAGGTTGAAAACTAATACAGCCACTACAGTTTGCATTGCATGCCGGCGAAGAAGGTACCGGGCACTCCCACCGGCCCAATGCAAAATTGCGGGCAGCCGGACAATTGTACGTCATGCAGCAGTTCTCCATCAAATGTTTCACCAGCCGGTTGTGCGGATATGCTTCCAGTAAATGAGCGGTGCCGGTTTTTATCTGTGCTTCATCGTAGCCAATAGTTTCCTGGCGGATATCCTGCTCAATCCTTACGGCGGGTACATAAAATTTATCATTGAGCCAGCCGGCGGCAGTGTAACAAAACAAAGGTAAAGTGGGAGCATCAGCCGCAGTTTCATAAGCCGCCATGTACAAACCTGTATGGGCAGGTGGAATAAAAGCAGCTACGGCCCAGCCTTTTTCGCAGAGGCGCATATTGCCGGTTGCTACATCAATGCCAATGCCACGGCGGCCTGGCAGCTCGTACAAATTACCGCCATTGGGTAATTCTATCCATTCATCCAACGGCACTAACAACGCATCCCATCCGCTGCGGCCGGTGGTATATAATGAAGTGTCTTCAAAAATATTTCCAGCTCCATCTGAATAAAGTATATAAGGGCTTTGTTGTAATTCCATTGTTATTTAAAGTTGTAAGCGGATGTAATTATTAGCCGCATTTATTGCCTGCAAAACTCGTTAAATAATTGCAGTTGTTCAATTTAATAATATTTATAAAATAGCCGGCAGTGTTATGCTGTGAAAAAGTAAAAAATATTTTGTCCGGGCACTGAAGCCATGTGGTAAATCGTTGCATCACCCTCTTGTACTAAATACCTATTGGCATCTTTTCCTGCGTTATAGGTTGCCCCCGTCCCCTTCCCGAAAAATCGGGATGTTCCAAAAAGGGAGAAATACAGCGGCTGTTGAACACACTCTTCATTTCAAATTCAGGCAGATGTTTTCAAGTGGCCGTTGCAAAAATTATTAAATGCTGTTTCATTTATTTCACCGTTGGTTTCGTCAATTTCTAACTGTAACAATTTGTTGTTTTTAAAATCTACAGTAAGCAGGTTGTCTTTAAGGATTACATTATTAAATTCATTCCATTGGTGCACGGGGGCATTAAAAAGTTTTATGATTGAAATGCCGGCAGCACTAACTTCAACAGTGGGGTTTTTAATGATAAATTTTACCAGAATCCCATAAAATAAAAGTATTAAGGCAAAGCTGACAGAGCCTGTTGTAATAAAAATTAGCACTGCTGCTGCGGTTAACAGCACAAGCTTATTAATTTTTAATTTATTGAATAAAGCCTTTACAAAAATTGCTGCAAGCAATAAAATAATGCAGGCGATAATATTTAAAATATGCCGGTGATCATTGCCAAATACCAGGCTTGCACCAGCAGCCAGCACCAGCATTGCCCTTGTTGTTACAATGTTTATATCAGGGCCATTGTTTTTTATTTTGAAGGTGTACATGTTTAATGAGAGTGTGGCTGCAATCTTTCTGCAAGAGCAGATTATTTAATTAAGAATTGAAGACGCTGCGGTAAAGCATTTGGTGTGTAGCAATCAATTAAAAAACACAATGAAAGTTCCACATTGGTATGACGCACAAGGGAGTGACACAACGATGCTGCTCAATGCTTCCATGCCCGGACAAAAAAATTAATTCCGAAAAAAGCGAAACCGAAAACAATAAACCGAAAACAGTAAACAGTTAACCCTGCGGCGCCACTGTTTCTTCTACCGGGTTGGAGGCTACCAGCATATTGCACAATTTAAAGAGGCAACGGGCACCTACATTTTCATCCCATTCATCCTGGCTTACACCTACTTCGTTTAAATCGAAGCCTATTAATTTGCGGCCACTCTGCAGCAGTTTTTTAAATAAATAAAATATTTCATCGGTTTCAAAACCACCCTGCACCGGCGTGCCGGTATGCGGACAAAGTTTGGGGTGCAGGCCGTCAATATCAAAACTGATATAAACTTTTTCGGGCAGGTGGCTGATCATTTCATTCACCATCGATTGCCAGGTTTGGCCTTCGTACTGGCGCTCTTTTATCCCTTTATCAAAATAGGTAATTACCCGTTTGCTGTTGTTTTCAATATAATCCCACTCTTCCTCACAAAAATCCCTGATGCCGATCTGCACCAGTTTTTTAACCTGGGGAATTTCTTCCAGCGTATTGTACATGATAGAGGCATGCGAATAATTGAAATTTTCGTAGGCTTTTCTTAAATCGCAATGAGCATCTATCTGTAGTATGCCAAAATCGCCATGCTTTTCGGCAATGGCTTTATAAAAACCAAATGGGGTGCTGTGGTCGCCACCGAGCAGGCCTACCAGTTTACCACTTTCGAGGAGTGCCTTAGTTTGCTGGTAAACCCATTCATTCATGTAAAGGCTACCGGCATTTACTTCTTTAAGCGTTTTGCACATAAACTTATTGTCGTCCACTACCTCACCTTCTGATATATAATTGATGTATAATTCTGCTTCCTTGCGCAGGTAATCGCTTTTCATCAATATCTTTTTATCCACGGCCCGCATAAAATAACCTTGTTTCCAGGCATCTTTTATTTCGGGGTCAAAAAGATCTACCTGCAGGCTTGCTTTAAACACATGCTCCGGAGCTCTTGCTGTGCCTGCATTGTAGCTTACGGTAACCTCCCATGGTACGGGCAGTATTACCAGCCTTGCATCTTCTTCAATGAAGGGTAAGCCAAAAATATTGTTGTTAGGGTTTCCTACTGAGTTAGGATCGAAGTGAGAGAGGTCCGTCATTGCCGATTATTGAGTGAAAATATATGCCACCTTTTAAATGGCAAAAACGGGGCAAAGATAAGCGGTTGTGCGATATACAAAATGTGAAATAGAAAGAAATTCCTAAACAAAAAAATGATGGCGGTATCCACCCAAGACAGTATTATTTTTTGCAATCCCTTCTACAATCAAATTCAATATTAGTATTTTTTTCATTTTCATTTATTGCAACATGCTTTAATAGTAAAATTTGCCACCCAATTTTTCCTTGTTTCCTGCTGTAGTAATTAATACTAATCCGCCCCCTTGTGCCGCAATTACTCATTAGCTTTTATTATGAGCCGCTGGTAGGTTTGTTTATTATTTACAACTTAAACCCTACAATTATGCAAACCTTATTATCATTGCTCAAACACTTTTCAGTGGCATTATTTATTATGTTGCTGTATTATTTTTTACCGGTAATATTATTCTATTACGAATTTTACATCAGGCACAAAGGCAAATGGCAACACCTTAAAATACAACAAAAACATCCCGGCAGTGTTCAGATACGCCGAGAAATAAAAGATAGCCTGGTAGCGGTAATCATCTTTTCCTTTACAGGATTATTTATGTACGAGGCTGCAATAAGGGGTTACACTAAAATGTATTTTAATATCAGCGATTACAGCCTGTGGTATTTTGCACTAAGCTTTGTGATTAACCTATTTGTTAATGATACCATTTTTTACTGGGCACACCGTTTTATGCATTTGAAATGGGTATTCCCCCATATCCACCTTACGCATCATATATCTACCAGCCCTACCCCTTTTGGTGTACTTGCTTTTCATCCGGGTGAAGCAATCATTCATGGGCTGGTTTATATCCTGCTGATTTTTATCATTCCCATTCACCCGGTTATGTTTGGGGCCTTTCACCTCTATAATTTAATATCGAATGTCGCAGGGCATGGCGGCTACGAAATTGTACCTGAAAAAATTCGCAGGCATTGGTTTTTTAACTGGCAGAATACTGTTACCAACCATGATGTACACCACAAAAAATTCAATTGCAACTATGGTAACTATTTTATTTTATGGGATATGATGATGAATACGATTGAAAGAAAATCTGGTAAACAGGTTGAAAAATTGTAGGGGTGTTTGGGTATATTAACTACAGTAGTAACGAATAAGATACCGGACGGAGTCCGGCACCTGTGGATTATAAATTGGGCATGTAGCAAGAAGGACTCCGTCAGATACCTGAAATTATCGCCCCGCCCCCTGTGTAGTTTATAGTTTAATGCTATTTAAAAACTTCATAATATGGGGTCCCATTAATAGGCGTTATTACTTTTACATTATTGGTATAACACACCGCAATAATCTCATGCAATATTTTTTCGTATTGTTTTTTTAGATTCTTATCCTTATCAAAATAAATACTCAGTATTTTTTCTTTCGGCGTTTTTAATAAAATATTATAGCGCTTCATATTTACTTTTACTCCTTTTATGGGATGCTTTTTATCAGAATACCTTTCATAGATTGGCTCATTAGTTAAAGACTCATAAGTATTGTAAATAAACCTTTGTTTATTCATTCCGGAAAAATTATCTGCAAGAGATTCATAAAATGTATTCGGATGGATCAGTTCATAATTATTTCTTAGCTTATAAAGAGAATCTACTTTTATAAAAACCTACCTCCCTTCCATATTATACTCTTGCAACAAGCTCATAATAAATCTTTGATGCAAGGTGCTATCCTCAAATGTTTTCTTGTAATAATTACCCTTTGCATTAGCCAATATAGATGTACTAATAAATATAACAATTATGAATAAAGAACCATTTTTCATATTTTTTATTATTAAAGAATGGAAAATACTTGAATGCGACTTTCTTTGTTGTGAAAATTCCATACAACAATTTACAGCTTTACGCTGGAATAATTAATTGGACTATTTAGGTAATTGAGGCGGTGGAAAGAAGAGAAAACAGATTGGTTCGTGTGCCACGTACCAAGGCGATGGTTTTAGTAACTTTGATTACCGGATAATATTTTAACAACAGATAGTTGATGAATACACCGATTTTTAACTTGCAAATATTTTAGAAAATGTTTATTTACCTAAAACTAATTATGGGTGTAATAGCTATACTTAACGGAGTATCGTTTTCTGAAAACAGGCTGTTATTTATTTTTGGTAAAGAGGAGCAGGCATTATTGGTAAAGCAGCAATTGAAACTATTAGATGAAGTGCAACCTGGGGTTAGTGAAAGGGATATAAAAATAATCGTGGTAAATAGGCAAAGTGTATTATGTCGTCAATACAATGTAAAGCCCGGTGAATTTACTGTAATACTTACAGGCAAAGACAATTCTGAAAAATTACGTACCAACGAACTTCTTTTACCAGCTCAATTGTTTTCGCTTATTGATGCAATGCCCATGCGAAAGCAGGAAATGCAAAAAAGAAAACCAAATTGATGAATTGTATTTGTAGAGACTTTATGTCTTGCGTCTTTACAAAGCGTTTGGGTTTCCACCATTTGTTCATTATTGGCCTGGAAGAATCAAATTTCAAAAAATGAACCGTCGTTTTGCGTTACCTTTGCGGCGTAAATTTTAAATGCCATGAAGAAAAGCCATATTATAATGTTGGTGGTTATTGCGGTTGCTATCGGGGCGCTGATTATGATGTCAGTTGATTTTTCTACCTATGATACAATCGAATCTGCCAAACAAAAGCAGGGCAAATTTGTTCATCTTATTGCGAAGCTTGACAAGTCGGTGCCGTTAGATTATGACCCTGCTAAAAACCCCAACTATCTTTCGTTTACAGCAATTGACAGCCTGGGTGGAAAAGCAAAGGTTGTATATCTAAATACAAAACCAGCCGAGCTGGAGCAAAGCGAAAGAGTGGTATTAAAAGGTAAAATGCAGGGTGATGTTTTTGAGTGCAGTGATATTTTATTAAAATGCCCGAGCAAATATAAAGACGACAAAAAGCAGTTAGAAAAAACGATGGTGGAAACCCGGTAGAGACGCAATGCATTTTGTCTCTACTGCATTGGTATCCACACCATATCATCACGCAATACAACGCAGGAAAAGAACCACATTGGTATGACGTACAAGGGAGTGACACAACGATGATGAGCATTGATTTAAAGTCTGGACAAAAAATGTATTTGCGAAATCCTGTCTTTTCGGGAATGCCATGAATTCCAACTGCTGGTTAACAAAAAAAATCAATACAATCCATCACCCATTTCACCAATAAAAAGCACCTATAAATAAACAAAAAGAATTATGCAATTTGAAGGAGAACACCTGTGGATAGGTACAATGGGGCACTTGTTTGTATTGATTGCTTTTACGGCTTCACTGCTTAGTACCATCGCTTATTTTATTGCGGGCAAAAAAAATGAACACACCGAAAAAATTTCCTGGCTCCGCTTTGCCCGTATAAGTTTTATTGTCCAGGTTGCATCTGTACTGGTTGTTTTTTCATCGATATTTTATTTGTGTGTTAACCATTATATCGAATACCTTTTTGCCTACAAACACACGTCAAAGGAATTAGAATTTAAATATCTTTTTGCTTCGATTTGGGAAGACCAGAGCGGCAGTTTTTTGTTATGGTCTATCTGGCATTGTGTGCTTGGGCTGGTACTCATAAAATCTGCTAAAGAGTGGGAAGCCCCGGTTATGAGTGTGGTAAGCCTTGTGCAGGTATTTTTAGCAATGATGATAATGGGTGTATATATTTTTGGTACCAAGATAGGTAACAGCCCCTTTGTATTAACACGCAATGAAATAAACGGCCCTATTTTCGCCCTGCCCAATTACCTGAGTATGATGAGGGATGGTGTGGGCCTTAATGTATTGCTCCGCAATTACTGGATGGTAATTCACCCACCGGTTTTGTTCCTTGGGTTTGCCAGTACCCTTATACCTTTTGCATTTGCATTTGCGGGGTTGCAAACAAAAAAATACGGTGATTGGGTTAAGCCTGCTATTCCCTGGGCATTGTTTAGCGCCTGTGTGCTGGGTGTAGGTATTATGATGGGTGCAAAATGGGCTTATGAATCACTTTCATTTGGCGGCTACTGGGCATGGGACCCGGTAGAAAATGCCTCCATGGTTCCCTGGCTGATATTGGTTGCAGGCTTACATACCATGGTGGTTTATAAAGCCACGGGCCATTCTTTAAGGGCGAGTTACCTGTTTGCCATCTTAACTTTTGTGTTTATCCTCTACTCTACTTTTTTAACCCGTACCGGTGTGCTGGGCGATGAGTCTGTACATGCTTTTGCCGAAAGTGGCAGGCCCATGTTTAACCTCATCCGTATGTTTCTGTTTACCTTTTCATTGGGTGCATTGGTTTTATTTATTGTGCGGTATAAAAAAATACCTGCTGAAAAAAATGAAGAAAATACCAACTCACGTGAATTCTGGATGTTTATCGGATCACTGGTATTATTTTTATCCGGCTTATTTATTATTGCAAAAACTTCTACCTCTATTATTAACTCCGTGTTTGGCACCAAACTGGCACCACCGGAAGATATTGAGTTTTCGTACAATAAAGTAATGGTGCTGGTAGCTATTATTATCGGCATTTTAACCGCCATTACCCAATACTTTAAATATAAAAGTACCCCAGCCTCCTATACGTTGAAAAAGATTGCCTTGCCAACCATTGTTGCGGCAGTTATTACGGCCCTGCTCATTATATTTTATCCCATTACTTATTATAAAGGCGGTATTGCATTTTTAGTTGCTATTTATGCGGCATTGTTTGCTTCGATATATTCAGTAGCTGCCAATGCAAATTATATACGCAGCGGTTTAAATGGAAAACTAAAAGCAGCAGGTGGTTCCATTTCGCATATTGGCTTTACCATGATGATTGCCGGCATGCTCATTTCATCCGGCAATAAAAAAATTATCAGCGAAGAAAGGTTTAAAGATTTTGAAATTGAAATGGGTATTGATCCGCTGACAAAGCAACAGGATAATGCTGCAGAAAACATAAACCTGGTGCGCCATGTACCAAAAAAAATGGGGCCCTACGATGTTACTTATTTAAACGATAGCACCGGCACCGAAACCGGCAGGCGTTTCTATCATCTGGCATTTGAAAGAAAAGATGCTGCATCCAATGAAGTAAAAGAGACATTTACACTTAGCCCCGATGTGTACCTGATGAAGGACAATAATATGAGCAGCAACCCGGATACAAAAAATTACCTTACCCATGATGTGTTTACTTATATTTCGTATGCCCTTAATCCCGATGCCAATAAAGACACTGCACAATTTAAAATATCAGAAGTAGCTGAAGGCGATACCCTTTTTTATTCAAAGGGGTTTATGGTGTTGGATAATGTGGTTAAAAATCCGCCCACAAATAAGTTCAACATTCCATCTGCAGGGCCATCGGTTATTGCGAATATTACAGTTACTGCCAAAGACAGCAGCCGCTACAATGCCTCGCCGATGATAATGATTGACACCTTTGGCATTAACCAAATTGATGATACCGTATTTGCCCAAAACCTGTATGTAAAATTTGCCGGTGTAAGTACCGATCAAAAAAAATTAAAGATTGGTGTAAAGGAATCTGATAAAATGATCGATTTTGTAACACTCAAAGCATACATTTTTCCGTATATCAACCTGGTATGGATTGGCCTGATACTAATGGCAGTAGGATTGGTAATGAGTTTAATCCGCCGGTTAAACCTGTCAAAAACCCAGGGGGCGGTGGTGCTGCTCCTTTCAGCCATCGCAATGTTTTATATGTTTTTATTAGCAAATTAAACAGGCGGTACAAGCAGCTTTTTTTGTTTTTGTACGTTCTTATATTTGATTATTTTTATTGAGCCGGCAAAAAAAGCATTGGGCAACATCGTTGTGTCACTCCCTTGTACAACATACCAATGTGGAACTTTCCTGCGTTATAAAATCAGCCTTTTCTCCCCTTTTGGAACATCCCGATTTTTTCGGAGGGGACGGTGGCATAAATTCATCCTTTTCCCCCCTTTAGGGGACGGGAGCAAACTGAAAATGATTACATCATTTAAATACAAAATCTTTTACAGCATGCTACTGGTAATATTACTGGCAGCAGGCCCGCAACGTGTGTATGCACAGCAGGGAGTTAATGATACCATCACCTCTTATGCTGTAATTTATTTAGGCGATACCATCGAGGCCAAAACCCTGGCCGACTTTCCTGTTTACGGCCGGTATAATCAATCGCAATTAAATGCCCGTGCAAAATGGACGAGGTTACGCAATGCCATCTATGTTACATTTCCGTATGCAAAGCGGGCAGGTAAAGTAATGAATGATGTAAACGCACACCTGGTAATGATCCCCAACAAAGAAGACCGAAAAAAATATATTAAATCACGGGAGAAGGAATTGAAAAAAGAATTTACTGATCCGCTCACCAATCTTTCTATTTACCAGGGCAAAGTGTTGATGAAATTAATAAATCGGGAAACCGGCAACAATTGCTACGAAATTATAAAAGAATACAAAGGCGGCTTTACTGCCAGGTTTTACCAAACAGTTGCTTTCTTCTTCAGCACGAACTTAAAGCAAACCTACGACCGACAAGGCGATGACGCAGAAATGGAAAAAATTGTATTGGAGGTAGAGAGAATGTACTATGGCGGATAGGATTTAATGGATAAATGGTTAATGGATAATTGATAATTTTGTAATGCCTCTTCTTATATATCTCCCTGTTTTAAATACTTCAACTTAATTTTGCATTATTAAATATTTGATGCTTAAGCTTATTACCTTACCAAAATTTCTGTAAAGCTAAACAAAGTAATAAGGTCAAGTATCTAATACCTATATTTTCTACTAAGGTTAAAAATGATTTGAGGTTCCATGTTTCAAGGCCTGCAAAAAAATAGAAAAGTTGCAACTCAATTTGCGTTATGGCAAATTAGAAAAATGACAAAAAATTATCCCTTATCAATTATCCATTAACCAATTATCCATTAAACGAATTATCAATTATTAATTAATGAAACTAGATATACTTGTATTTGCCGTACATCCTGATGATGCGGAACTTTCCTGCGGGGGCATATTGCTTACAGAAAAAATGAATGGCAAAAAAACCGGCATCATCGATCTTACCCGGGGTGAATTGGGCACAAGGGGTTCTGCAGAAATAAGAGCAGAAGAAGCTGCTGTGGCCGCAAAAATATTGAAGGTTGATATAAGGAAAAACCTTGGGCTGGCAGATGGCTTTTTTAAAAATGATGAGGCGCACCAGCGAAAGGTAATTGCTGCAATCCGTAAGTATCAGCCGGAGATCATTTTTTGCAATGCCCCCGAAGACAGGCACCCCGATCATGGCAGAAGTGCCAGCCTCGTAGAAGATGCAGCTTTCCTTTCCGGCCTGCGAAAAATTGAAACGATGGATGAAGGTAATATCCAGGAAGTATGGCGGCCCAAATATGTGTTTAATTTCATCCAGGATAAATACATTCATCCTGATTTTGTAATGGATATTTCCGGTGTGATGGATGAAAAAATTAAATCGATTCAGGCTTATGGTACGCAGTTTCATAACCCCGATGCAGCAGATGAACCTCAAACCTATATTTCTACTCCCGATTTTTTAGATAGTGTGATTTACCGGGCCAAAATGTTTGGAAAAATGATAGGCGTTACGTATGCCGAAGGCTTCCTAAGTAAGAAGATGATAGGATTTAACAACTTCGACGCATTTATTAAGGAAAATACCTGATTTTATTAAAAACAAAACCAAGCCAGCAATATTATTAGTGTACCTTGCGTGTTATTTAAAATTCAATAAATGGCTACTCCAAAGTTCATTCAACAAAGCACCGATTTTCACCAGGAATTAAAGAAAAGGGTAAATCTATATTTCACCGACAGGAAGAAATCTTCTGCCGGCAATTTCGGATTATGGTTTAAGGCAATTTTCTTTTTTGCTGCTTACTTTGGCTTATACGTTCACCTCGTTTATTTTACGCCCCAGGTATGGCTGGCAATCGTTGAGTGCGTATTGTTTGGCTGCTTTACTGCTGCCATTGGTTTTAATGTAATGCACGATGGCGGTCATGGTAGTTTTAGTAAAAGTAAAGCTTTGAATAAAGTTGCTGCGGTATCTGTTAACTTCCTTGGGGCAAGCAGCATTATGTGGAATATGAAACATAATATTATTCACCACACTTACACCAATATTGATGGTGTAGATGATGACATTGAGATAAAACCTTACCTGAGAATGTGTACCACCCAAAAGCGTTACTGGATGCACCGTTTTCAACATTATTATGTTTGGTTTCTGTATACGTTGCTCCATCTTATATGGATATTTCTAACAGACTATCAAAAATATTTTAAGAAAAAGATTGGTTCGGTTCCTATAAAAAAATTGAGTGTAAAAGAACATTTAGGATTTTGGGGGGCCAAAGTTGGGTACGCAATAATATTTATGGTATTGCCTATTTATATGGTGGGTTTTCTTCCCTGGGTGGTTGGTTTTTTAATTGCAAGTATGGTAACTGGTTTTGTTATCAGTATTGTGTTTCAACTGGCTCATACTGTAGAAGATACCGACTTCCCGATGCCTGTGGTAGAAACGAATAGAATAGAAAATGAGTGGGCCATTCACCAGGTACTTACTACTGCAAACTTTGCTACAAAAAACCGGTTAATTTCCTGGTTGGTTGGAGGGTTAAATTTTCAGATTGAGCATCACCTTTTTCCAAAAGTATCTCATATCCACTACCCTGCTATCAGCAAAATAATTAAGCAAACCTGTATAGATTTCGGTATTAAATATATGGAATATCCAAAAATGCGCCATGCCATAGCATCACATGCTTCGTACCTGCGCAGGATGGGACGTGCAGATTAACTAGTTAAAAATATTTTTTAAAAGCCTTTGTAATGATCATCATAACAAAGGCTTTTTTATTATGTTAGCCCTTTTGAGTTTGCGTGAGGGATTGAAGCGGAAATCCTTTTTGTGAGGCACGAACAAAAAGATTGCAGCGAAAAGCCCGACCCGCTACCGGCGGGCACGCCCAAAACATTTTATTATTTTTTACTTCAATAGCGTTTATCGCTGATTGATTTTTAATGCGGTCATTATTAAAAAAGAAACTTTAAAATAAAAAAGCAAAAACCAACATACATGAAAAAAGTTACCTGGCATGAAAAGGATATTGAATCATCAACTTTTGGTGATCGCCTTGCAGATAAAGTTGCAAAAGGAATGGGTAGCTGGCGCTTTATAATTTTGCAGAGTGTATTTGTGATTGTATGGATGGGTTTAAATATTGTTGGTTTTATCGATCATTGGGATGCATATCCATACATCTTACTCAACCTTATTTTTTCTACCCAGGCTGCTTATGCTGCCCCTATAATTATGATGTCGCAAAACAGGCAAAACCAGCGTGACCGCATACAGGCAAATGAAGATTACCATACAAATATTGAAGCTAAAACTGAGATTGAAGCATTACAAAAGCAATTGAATAGTATGGAAACAAAAAAATTAGATAAGATGCTTCAAATACTTGAGGAAATGAAAAATGCAAATAAATCCTGAAGCACTGTTAAAGAGCCACGCCTTTAAAAATTCTTATCTTAAATTTGCAACAGAAAATTTATACAATGCCCGAAGAAAAGAGCCTGAATTTTATAGAAGAAATCGTTGAAGAGGATTTAAAGAATGGAAAATACACAACTGTTCTTACAAGGTTTCCGCCGGAACCTAATGGCTACCTGCATATTGGCCATGCCAAAAGTATTTGCCTCAACTTTGGCCTTGCTTTAAAATATGGTGGTAAAACCAACCTTCGTTTTGATGATACCAACCCGGTTAAAGAAGAAACGGAATACGTAGATAGCATAAAGGAAGATGTTACCTGGCTTGGTTTTGAATGGGCCTCCGAATTATATGCCAGTGACTATTTTGAAGAATTATATTCCCTTGCAATAAGCCTGATAAAAAAAGGTTTGGCTTATGTGGATGACCTGAGCGCTGATGAAATTACCAACTTAAAAGGCACTCCTACAGAGCCTGGAAAAAATAGTCCCAACCGGGAGAGGCCAATAGTTGAAAACCTTCTTTTATTTGCAGAAATGAAAGCAGGAAAATACAAGGATGGAGAAAAAGTATTAAGGGCAAAGATTGACATGGCTGCAAATAATATGCACATGAGGGACCCGATTATTTACCGTATCAAGCATGCTCACCACCACCGAACCGGCGATGATTGGTGTATTTACCCGATGTATGATTTTGCCCATGGTCAAAGCGATAGTATTGAAAATATTACACATAGCATTTGCACTTTGGAGTTTATCCCCCACCGTGAGTTATACGATTGGTTTATAGAAAAGCTGGAGATTTTTCCCAGCAGGCAATATGAATTTGCCCGGTTAAATATGACCTACACGGTAATGAGTAAACGCAAATTACTTCAGTTGGTAAATGAGGGCCATGTGCAAAGCTGGGATGATCCCCGTATGCCTACCATCAGCGCCATGCGCCGCCGGGGTTATTCCGCAGAAAGTATCCGCAACTTTTGTGATAAAATTGGAGTGGCAAAAAGAGAAAACCTCATTGATTTAAGTTTATTGGAATTTTGTGTACGGGAAGACCTGAATAAACTTGCACTCCGGGTGATGGCTGTTCTTGATCCTATTAAGCTGATCATTACCAATTACCCCGACAACCAATCGGAGGATCTTTTAAGTGAGAATGGCCCGGATGAAACTTATGGTACCCGGATGATACCTTTTAGCAAAGAGTTATGGATTGAAAGTGAAGATTTTATGGAAGAGCCGGCTAAAAAATGGTTTCGTCTTGCCCCGGGTACAATGGTACGTTTAAAAAGTGCCTACATTGTAAAATGTGATAGCTTTGAAAAGGATATTGAAGGGAATATCATTGAAATTAAAGCTACCTATATCCCTGAAAGCAAAAGCGGTGGGGACACCAGCGGCATTAGTGTAAAAGGCACCATACATTGGGTAAGTGTGCCACATGCATTACCCGCCGAAGTTCGCTTGTACGACCGTTTATTTAAAGTAGAAAACCCTTCGCAGGAAGAGGGAGATTTTAAAGATTATATAAACCCGGAATCATTGCAGGTAATAACGAGGGCATTTGTAGAGCCATCTTTAAAAACTGCGGCTATCAGTACCAGCTATCAGTTTATACGCAAGGGTTATTTTTGCCTTGATAAAGAAAGTACTGGAGATAAGCTTGTGTTTAACCGGACAGTATCGTTAAAGGACGCATGGAATAAAGAAGTGAAAAAGGGATAAAATACTCTCTAATAGTATAAATATTTAATGCCGGTATATTGCCGGCATTTCTTTTTAAAATACACCCTTTAGGGTATTGTTAGTGATACTGATAGCATATACTTTTACATTATGAAAGCAAATGAACTGGTAGGGAAAATGACAGTTAAAAAATTAAGGATAAATTTTTAATGCCTGGTTTAACAGGTTGGTTATAAAACATAAATAATTGATGGGGGTCAATTTTTAGTTCAAAAAAGCCGGAATTTATTCCGGTTTTTTTATTGCCTTACCTTCTAATTTTAAATCAGGAAAAGCAGCCGCAATAAGCATCACAACAGATGCTGCCAGCACCAGGAATATCCCTGCTTTTTTTTCGGGACAATAAGCATTATAACAGGATGTAAATAACACATAACTTTTTATAGCGTAGCCAACCCCCAGGGCACATATAAAAAGATTGGTTCTTTTGGCCCAAATTTTTGGCAGCAGCATAAAGGTAAGTGCAATCACACCGGTTAGCACAAGTAGCTTACCAGGTTTGCCATAATTATTTTTGTACGTATAAAAACCGGTAAACGTTCGTTCTGCTTCATTTACAATTGTAGCATCATTATAATAAGTCCACGGTATAAAGCAGGAAATGATGAGTACAACACAGGCTGCTATGCCCACCCAATGTAAAATTTTTAGAAACATAATTTTGTAAAAATCCCCCTCCATTTGGAGAGGGATGATTTAGTAGTGAGGTCCCGACCAGATTCGAACTGGTGTAGAAGCTTTTGCAGAGCTTTGCCTAGCCACTCGGCCACAGGACCATTAATTAAGAGTGGCAAAAGTAGGAATTTTTTTTATTAGAAATTGTAAATAGTTAATACGAAATTCGGTATTCAAAATAATAGCCATGAATCGAATAGCAGAATCTGAACTAATCATCAATAACCGTGGTGCTGTATATCATATCAATTGCCGGCCAGAAGAAATTGCAGGTACAATTATTACGGTTGGCGACCCCGACAGGGTAAAAGAAGTAAGCAAATATTTTGATAAAATTGAATACAAAAATCAACACAGGGAATTTATAGTACACACCGGGTACATTGGCAACAAAAAATTGAGTTGTGTAAGCACAGGCATAGGCCCCGATAATATTGATATAGTTTTAAACGAACTGGATGCACTGGTGAATATTGATTTTGATTCAAGAATAATCAAAGAAGAACTTACCTCACTAAATATTATACGGTTTGGCACATCGGGATCATTACAAAAGGAAATACCCGTTGATAGTTTTGTAGCGGGTACGCATGGATTGGGCCTCGATAACCTTTTGCATTTTTATCGCCTGCAAAATAATGAAGAAGAAATACAAATACTCCATGCGTTTAATACACATACACAATTAGGTTCGGCAAATGTGCCGCCTTATATTTCAATGGCAAGCGCACACTTATTAAAATATTTTACAGATAATTACCACAGTGGCATTACTGTAACCTGCCCTGGATTTTATGGGCCGCAGGGCAGGGTATTACGGATGGGACTTGCCTACCCGCAATTGATTGACAACCTTACTACTTTTCAATTTGGTAATCACCATATCAGTAATTTTGAAATGGAGACTTCTGCAATATATGGTATGGGCAAAATTTTAGGGCACCAGTGCTTAAGCCTCAATGCAATTGTAGCCAACAGGATTAGTAAAGAGTTTTCCAAAGATGGTGGTACAGCAGTAGAGCAATTAATCAAAAAGTCTTTAAATATTATAGCAGATTCAAATTTATAAAAAATGAAAGTGGAGTTTTACAAATACCATGGAACAGGCAACGATTTTATAATATTAGACAACCGGGAGAAGCAATATTCTT
>JANMVB010000214.1:0-5386 GCA_031392305.1 Ferruginibacter sp. | reverse complement strand
TTATCATTTCATCACAATATTCTAATACAGATTCGATTGCATTAATACCAATACTTACGAAATTTATTGAAATTATGGGGTTTTTACATTTTAACCGGAGACATTATTATAGCATTCGACTACCTACACAATTTACCGGCTTTTAAATAAAATCTTACAGAAGATTAACCACCTGCATTGCATCATGTGCCTGATTAAACAATTCATAAATAACTAAATTTGAACCAAACAAAATTACCCTTAGCATGAAAAAGCTTTTGATTATTGATGATGACCTCGACATGTGCCTTTTATTAGAGCGTTTTTTTACACGCCACCAATTTGAAGTGAAGCTTACCCATTCAGGTAAAAAAGCCCTGGAAGAACTTGAAAGAAGTTCACCCGATGCAATCCTTTGTGATTTCAGGTTGGGTGACACAGATGGAAAAGAGTTATTGATACAGATAAAACAGATAAACCCTGATGTCCCGGTTATTATTATCACTGGTTACAGCGAAATAAAAATGGCTGTGGAAGTAATGAAACATGGTGCATACGATTATGTAACCAAACCTTTGTTTCCGGAAGAGATTTTAATAACCATTAAAAGTGCCATTGCATCAGTAAATATAGTGCCCGGAAATGATTTGCCAAACGGCACACCAAGATCAAAAAACGCGGCATCACCTGCTGGTAAAATTGATAAAAACGCCCGCTATATTTTTGGTGAAAGCAAGGAATTTAAAGACATTCTTCGACAAATGGACCTGGTGGCCCCTACAAATTACAGTGTGATTATTTCAGGTGAAAGTGGTAGCGGTAAAGAAGCTATAGCGCAGGAAATACATGCCCGCAGTAAAAGATGCCATGCACCTTTTATTGCCATTGATTGTGGTGCATTATCAAAAGAGCTTGCAGCAAGTGAACTTTTTGGCCATGAAAAAGGATCATTTACCGGGGCACTGAATCAAAAAATTGGCAGCCTTGAACTGGCAAACGGTGGCACAGTTTTTTTGGATGAAATAGCTAACCTTTCTTACGATGCACAGGTATCGTTATTGAGGGTAGTACAGGAAAGAAAATTGCGAAGGGTTGGTGGAAATAAAGATATAGATCTTGATATTAGAATTATTGTGGCAAGTAATGAACAGCTATGGGATGCTGCTAAAATAGGACGATTCAGGGAAGACCTTTATTACCGGTTTAATGAATTCAGCATTACAGTGCCGCCATTAAGAAACCGCAGAAATGATATCATGACCTTTGCCCATTTCTTTCTTAATAAAAGTAATATAGAGCTCGATAAAAATGTAGCAGGTTTTAGCCCGGAAGTAGAGCAGATATTCAAATTATATAAATGGCCGGGAAATCTGCGTGAATTAAAAAATGTGGTAAAGCGTTCAGCGTTATTATCGGGGGATAGTATAATTGATGTTACAGCTTTACCCTTTGAACTGGTAAACCATAAAAGGTTGGTATTTGATGCTGTGGCGAATGATGAGGATGATAAAACAACAGATGAATTGGAGGAAACACCACAGGTACCGTTTACCCTGCAAAAACAGGATGAAAATTCAGGTGAGGGTTTGCAGGCAGAAGACCTTGTTAAGAGTAAGCATACTTTAAAAACTGTAAGTATAGATGCGGAGTATGAAATGATTGTAGATGCATTAAAGAAAGCAAATTTCAATAAAAGTAAAGCTGCTAAGTTGTTGAATGTAGATAGAAAAACTTTGTATAATAAGATGAAACAGTATAATGAATTTAACGAACAATAATTAATGTATGCTGGATTCTTTTTTAAATGATTTTTCGTTTATCCGTGATACTTTCGACAAAGAGGGAGATCATAATTTATTTGGAAAAAATTTCTCATTTTTTTCCGCTGAACCAATTCTTTTTTACAATAATGAAAAGGATGTTATTGTATATGCGAACAGCATGTTCTCTGATGAATTTAATTACACAATTGATGACCTGAAAGAATGGAAATACAGCTTTTACCCGCTTTTAAATAAAGAAGACCAGGAACCATTTAAAACTGCAATGAATGCCTTGATAAAAGGAGATGAACATACGCCTTTGCCTGATAGTGTTTATAAATTGGTTGGCAAAGGAAAAAAACACAGTTACTACCGTGTTAGGGTAAAAAAACTTCATAAATCATATTATTACATTCAACTGGAAAATGCGGCTAAATCAGCAGTGCCCGTATTAAAAAACAGTACCGCAGATCAGTTGATGCATGAGGCAGAATTTATCCTGAAATTTGGATTTTGGATGTGGGATATTTCAACAAGTAAATTGTACTGGACAAAGGGCATGTACCATTTATTGGAATATGACAAAGAGGAAGACGACCTGGTTGTTACGCCTGAATTGTACGCCACTCATATTTTAAAAAATGAAGCCTACCACCGTTTCGAACAGGGATTAATGGAAGGGATTTTTAAAGATGCCTATACAATAAAATACCAGTTAAATACGAATAAAGGCAACATATTGACAGTATCAGAACACGGTAAAATTGACTACGATGATGGAGGTAAAATCCGGCGGGTAATTGGCATTACCCGGGATATTACTTTACAGGAAGAAAGCATGAAAGGCCTTGCTGACTATAAGGCAATGATGCTTGAAAATGAAACTTTTCTTAATTATGGTACCTGGGAAAGTGACGCCGAAGGCGATAATATGTTTTGGACGGAAGGGATGTACAACATTTTTGGGTATGATGAAATCAGCAAAAATAGCCTCACAATAAATAGGGATTTGTATGAAAAACACATGGATGCTGAGGATTACAAGAATGACCGTAAAATTAATTTGCATTTATTAAAAGATAATGATCATTATAGCTGGGATTACAAGATAAAAGATCATAACGGGGCAATAAAGATCCTTTCTACCTATGCTAAAATAATCCGGAACAACGAAAGCGAAATTCAAAAAATTATTGGAACAACAAGGGATGTTACTGAATTAAGGCGCCACGAAAAAAACCTCGAGGACACAATCATTGAATTAAACCGGTCAAACCGGGAACTGGAAGAGTTTGCTTATGTGGCATCACACGACTTGCAGGAGCCATTAAGAAAGATTTCTACCTTTGGACAAAGGCTGCAACTTAAATTTTTAGACAAGTTGGGAGAAGATGGCAATTTGTATATAAAACGCATGATTTTAGCCTGTGATAACATGCGTAAGTTAATAGATAATCTCCTAGAATTTTCAAGAATAAATCTCAACAACCCGGCACCGGGGGAAGTAGAGCTAAACTATATTGTAAACGAAGTAATAGAAGAACTGGATTTAATAATTGTAGAAACCAATACCACAATTACCTTAAAACAATTGCCTTTTATAGAAGCGATTGGAAGCCAGATGTTGCAATTATTTGCAAACATATTCAGTAATTCAATTAAATTCAGGAAAGAAAATATTCCCCTGCAGATAGAAGTAAGTTCAAGGGAGCTTGATTTGGAGGAAAAGACCAAATACCAGCTTCACACTGCTTCAACATATTTTTTGATAAGTGTAAAAGATAATGGTGTTGGTTTTGAGCAACAATATGCCGATAAAATATTCCAGCTTTTTCAACGCCTCCAGGGCAAGTCAGAATATCCCGGTACGGGAATGGGGCTTAGTATCTGCAAAAAAATAGTTACAAACCATAAGGGGATTATATACGCTGAAAGTGAACCAGGCGTTGGAACCAGTATTAATATTATTTTACCACAACAACAATAAATAATGCCGCATAATTCTCAAATTTTAAAGGTGCTGGTTGTGGAAGATGATGAAGATGACTTTATCCTTATTAGTGATTATTTTAAAAATATTGCTGCCTGGAAATTTGAAATAAAATGGATTTCGAGATACAATGATGCCTTGGATGAACTTTGCAAACAACCTTATACCATTTGCTTTTGTGATTATCGCCTCGGCGCACGCAATGGGGTTGAACTTATCAGGGATGTGATGGCAATAAACACCTCCACTCCTATTATACTTTTAACAGGTAAGGGAAATTATGATGTGGATATAGAGGCCAATAAGGCAGGAGCATTTGATTACCTGATAAAGGCAGAATTAGATGAAGATAAACTGGAGCGTACCATCCGCTACACACTTGACCGCTTTAATAACCTCCAGAAAATAAAGGAAAACGAGCGCAGGTACCGCAGCATTTTTGAAAAATCGAAAGATATAGTTTTTATTGCGAAACCCGATATGGTGATTACAACCATCAATTATGCTGTAACCGATATTTTAAATATTGAAGTGGAAGAATGCATTGGTAGAAAACTTACTTCGTTTATAAAAAGCAGCACAGATATTAATTATTTGATGGAAAAAATAGCAAGCGATGGCGAAATAGAAAATTATGAAATTGGATTTATTACAAATGACAACGAAATAAAAACATGCCTTGTTACTGCTTCCATAGAAACTGACAGCAATAATGAAAACTACCTCCAGGGAATTATTCACGATATTACCGGTATTAAAAAAGCGGAACAAGCGAGCCTGCAGGCAGAAAAACTTGCAGCCTCAGGACGGTTTATTAGGACACTTGCCCATGAAGTAAGGAACCCATTGAATAACATTAAGCTTGCGGTAGAAAATTTAATTCAGACAACTTTCAATGATGATGACAGTAATCTATATTTAGACATAATACACCGCAACGGACAACGCATAAACGACCTTGTTACCGAACTACTGCAAAGTTCCGGCCCTTCAGAAATAAATTTAACGGATGTATCGCTGAATGAGATTGTAAAAAAAGTAGCGCAATCACTCCAGGATAAATTAATACTTCGGAACATCCAGTTTATTTCAAACTTTACTTCGGATGATTGTATCATAAAGGCTGATGCACAGAAAATGGAAATGGCTATTTTGAACATTTTGGTAAATGCTACCGAAGCTGTACCTGATGATACAGGCATTATAGAAGTAATTACTACCTGCCAAAACAAACAGTCTCAGCTTTTTATTAGTGATAACGGATGTGGGATAAATGCCGAAAATAAAGCAAAACTTTTTGAGCCCTATTTTACTTCAAAGCGCAATGGTATAGGCCTTGGGCTTGCCACAACATTAAACATACTTCAAAGCCACAATGCGCAAATAGAGGTTGAATCTCAAATTGGCTTCGGCACATTGTTTACCATTAAATTTTCGCAATAGGAACACGTCAAGGTGTGTTTCTGTAATGGTTCATATAGATTTTAATGGTTTCTTTGTTTTCTTTAAAATTATTTTTTGCACAAACATTAGTTTTCATGGCATCATCGTTGTGTCACTCCCGTGTACCGCATACCAGTGTGGATCTTTACCTACATCATAATTAATTTAGCCTTAATTATTTTTTGGTGGTATCCAACGATTTTATAGTTGT
>JANMVB010000152.1:0-2080 GCA_031392305.1 Ferruginibacter sp. | reverse complement strand
TTTTAGATGAAATAGCAACCCTTCGTGTCAAGGGCATTGCCTCTCCGCTTTTTGGTTTTTTTGTTGGCCAGGATTCAAAGAAGGTTACTGAATATATTCCGCAGTTTGGGCAGGGTGGCACTTCGCTGCCAGACAGGGATTACTATTTAAAAAATGATGCAAGAAGTACTAAAATAAGGGAAGAGTACCTGGGCTATATCAGGGATATGTTTACATTAACAGGCGTAGATGAAACCACCGCCATAGAAAATGCCCGCCTTATTGTAGCGTTGGAAACCCAACTCGCCTATGCCCAGTTTAGCCGGGTAGAAATGAGGGACCCTCAAAAATTATACAATAAGTTTTTAGTAGCCGACTTTGAAAAAACCACTACCACCATTCATTGGAAAGACCTCATGGCCAAAATGAAAGTGACCGGGCAGGATAGTATTATTGTAAGTAACCCACGCTTTCTAAGATTTGCAGATAGCCTGCTGCCCGTAACACCTGTTGCCACCTGGAAGACATACCTGCAATGGTACATCATCCGCAATGCAGCCAATTACCTCAGCAGCAATTTTGTGCAACGTAATTTCCAATTCAATAAAGTATTGTCCGGCCAAAAAGAAATTGCCCCCCGCTGGCAACGCATGAGTAGCTTAACAGATAATACCCTCAGCGATTTGCTTGGCCAGTTGTATGTAGCAAAATATTTTAAACCTGCAGCAAAACAACGTATGACAGAGCTGGTAAGCAATCTTGAAAAAGCATTCCAGGAACGTATAAAAGGCCTTGACTGGATGACACCGGAAACAAAGGAAAAAGCCTTGACAAAGCTGGCAGCATTTGGAAAAAAAATAGGCTACACCGATAAATGGAAAACCTACGATGGTGTGGTTATAAAGCGAAACGATTTTTTAGGCAACCTGCGTAATGTGTCAGTATGGGCTTACAACGAGCGGGTGCAAAAGCTTGGCAAACCGGTTGACAAAACGGAATGGGGCATGAGCCCTCCTACCATCAACGCATCGTATAGCCTTTTGCGTAATGAAATAACTTTTCCGGCAGGCATCCTGCAGTTTCCATTTTTCGATTTTGGTGCAGATGATGCAATTAATTATGGTGGCATCGGTGCTGTTATCGGCCACGAAATGACACATGGTTTTGATGACCAGGGCAGGCAGTTTGATGCCGATGGAAATTTAAGGGACTGGTGGACAGAGGCAGATGCAAAACAGTTTAAAGTAAAAGCCGACCAGGTGGTGGAACAATACAATGGGTTTACGGTGCTTGACACTTTGCATTTAAATGGAAAACTAACCCTCGGCGAAAACATTGCCGACCTTGGCGGGCTAAGTATGGCATACGCCGCTTTTAAGAAAACTGCACAGGGTACATCCAATAAAAAAATTGACGGCCTTACTCCCGACCAGCGATTCTTTTTAGGCTGGGCGCAGGTATGGCGAGAAAATTCGTTGCCCGAAACCGCCGCTCAGTTAGTACTTACCGATCCGCACTCCCCCGGCGAGTACCGCACAAATGGCACAGTCATTCACCTGCAGGCGTTTTACGATGCTTTCAATATTCAGCCTGGTGATAAAATGTATTTGCCAAAAGATAAAAGAATACGGATATGGTAAATTAGTGTGAGGAGAAAATAAAAATTTTTGTCCGGGCGGTGAAGCTTTGTGAAGCATCGTTGCATCGCCCTCTTGTACTGAATACCAATGGTGAACTTTTCTTACGTTATAATTTAATGAAATAGTAAACAGATTAGATCGGATATCTCAGGGACGGCATCATAAAAAAGGCGTTAAGAAAATTTGAATGATTGTCGTAAAGAAATGAAATTGTTGTTACAAATGCCCGGCTTTATTATTAGCTTGTAAGTCGCACAAATGTTTGGGTATATTCTTAAGCTGTAACTAATTTCATTTTAGACAAGCATTCAAATTTTTACGTGTCCCGACGAACGAAGTGGAACTCGGGAGCCCTTTTTTATGCAGCCTTGATTTTTTTTGTTTCTTTTTTTTATCAAGAAAAAAAAGAAAATGATGTCTTCAAATCACCGAATTGTTTTAAAAAGATTTTCCATAGTTGT
>JANMVB010000132.1:0-5702 GCA_031392305.1 Ferruginibacter sp. | reverse complement strand
ACTTTAAAGAATTATTAAATCGAATAACATTAGCAATTAACGATTATTTTTGCCGCTTCAATAATAAGAGCAGATTCAATCTGCAAATTGTACACCTGGTTAAAGTACAATCAGCTATAAATAATATGAAGCATTTCTTACGCAGATATACCCCGGGCCTGGTGAAGGTTATCTTCAAAAAAGCATTGTTTAGCATTTACCGCCTCACAGAAGCATTCTATCGCCTGCCCGTTGATAAATACGATTTTCAAACAACGCAACTTATCCGAAAGCGCCTGCAAAAAGATGCTAACTGTATTGATATTGGTGCCAACCTGGGGCATATATTAATGGAAATTGTAGCTGCTGCACCCAAAGGCAAACATTTTGCCTTTGAACCCATCCCCGACCTGTACACTTCTTTAAAGAAAAAATTTGCTAAGAACACCACCGTTTATAATTATGCCCTTTCGTCAAAAAAAGGCTCCGCTACTTTTAATTATTACCCGGGCAGGCCTGCTGTGAGTGGTTTTCGTGAAAGAAATATACATGTTGGCCAGCAGCCAACACTCCTCTCCGTGCAAATGGAAAAGCTGGATGACATCATTCCCGCTGAATTAAAAATTGCACTTATAAAAATTGACGTAGAAGGAGCAGAATATGAAGTACTGCAGGGGGCTAAAAATATTTTACGCAAAAACAAACCACTGGTATTATTTGAATGCGGCCTGGGAGGCGCAGATGTATATGGCACTTCGCCTGAACAAATCTTTGACCTGTTTACTGAATGCGGTATGGTTGTTTCCATCATCGAATATTTTAATGCCCGTAAACAACCTTTTTCCAGGGAAGAATTCTGCGGCCAGTTTTACAAGCACTATAATTTCTTCTTTATTGCTTATGACCCCAGTTATTATTAAATCAACATTATTTTGACCCGGATAGGCCTTATATCAGATACCCACCATTTTTTAGATAGCCCGGTATTTGAACATTTTAAAGACTGTGATGAAGTATGGCATGCCGGCGATTTTGGCACAATAGAAATCGCTGAAAAAATTATTGCAGGTATCCAAAACAACGGCATACACCCACGGTTTAAAGGTGTGTATGGCAATATAGATGGACAGGATATCAGGTCTGTATATCCCGAACAAAATGTTTTTATGTGTGAAGGCGTAAAGGTATTGATGCGGCACATTGGTGGTTACCCGCCAAAATATAATCCCGAAACAAAGAAAGAATTATTGATCCATCAGCCGCAGCTTTTTATCAGCGGGCATTCGCATATTTTAAAAGTGATATACGATGATAAAATCAATTGCCTGCACATGAACCCCGGTGCCGCAGGCAAACAAGGCTGGCATAAAGTACGCACCCTCATTCGATTTTTCATTGATGGAAAAGATATTAAAAATTGCGAAGTGATAGAAATCGGTTCATAGTTGATGGTTGATGGTTCATTGTTTGTTTACTGCAACATAGCATTCAACTAATCACTTGCATCTATTTTTTTTATTTTTTGTCCGGGCTGAGAAGCTATGAATGAACATCGTTGTGTCACTCACTTGTACCGCATACCATTGGGCAACTTTAATTGCGTTTTAAATAAAATACTTACAAAAATATTTGGAAATTTTATGCAGCACCAGCATAAAATAAGTTTGATTACTGAGAGAAGCGTTTTAGTAAAATAGTGTGTTTACAAAATTTCAAAACTTTACAAATAAAACAACTTTCGGTAAGCTGTATTTATTGCACCTGCACATCATCATTTACCACCGCTCCGGTTTCAATAGTATTGTGTTTTTCACTAACCGGGTGATGTTTAAAAAACTTTTTCTGAAATAATAATATTGTAATTACGCCTGTAGAAATGGATGCATCGGCCAGGTTAAAAATTGGGCTGAAAAATACAAATTCATCGCCTCCCCAAAAAGGTACCCATTCAGGAAAATGGGCATCAGTGATAATGGGGAAATATAACATGTCAACCACCTTGCCATGCAAAAAACCTGCATATCCATGAGCAGGAAAAATTTTAGCTACCACCATGCCATGGGAAACACTTTCTTCGAATATTAACCCATAAAACATACTATCAATTAAATTGCCAAGGGCACCGGCAAATATTAACCCGGCGCATAAAATAAATCCACGGTGATATTTTTTTTGAATCATATTGCGCAGGTACCATACCCCAAAAACTACTGCCACCAGGCGAAAAAGTGTGAGTATCATTTTACCAGCCTCCCCGCCAAACTTCCATCCATAAGCCATGCCTTCGTTTTCTATAAAATGCAGCTTGAACCAGTTGCCCAGTATATCATGTTCTTCATTAATGTAAAAGTTTGTTTTTATGTAAACTTTCAATGCCTGGTCTGCCAGCACAATTAATACAATAATAAGCGTAATGTTTCTTCCTTTCATAATAGTTGGCAAAGATAATGGGTTTAGGGTTTAAGGTAAAAGGTTTGGGATTTAAGAATCTTTAGATAAATATTGAAATCACCACAGAAGTTTTATGGCAATCAATGTACATCAATATAATAAAAGCCCCCGGCATATAATAGGCCTACCTTTAATTGAATCAAGAAATATAACTATGAAAAGGCGAAAATTTTTAACGGTTACCGGAACTGCCATTGTTATTGCCGGAGTTACCTATTATTTGCTGAGTGATAAAAGTAATTTTGAAAGAGCAGATAGTAAGCAAAACGATCCAATTAAAATTTCATTAAAACCTGCCGAAAGAGAAATATTATTTTTAGCCTCCCTGGCACCAAGCGGCCACAATACACAACCCTGGATTGTAAAATACATTGAACCTTATCACTGGATAATTGGCAATGATAAAAACCGCTGGCTGCCAGGTGTTGACCCAACCCAACGGGAAACAATTCTATCAATCGGGGCATTTTTACAAAACCTGGAATATGCAGCAAACAACCTGGGTTACAATTGCCAGTTTAATATTTTAGCCACAACTAATCAGGATGAAGATATTGTTGATGTGAAACTTGTTGGAGGAGCAAAACCGGTAAAATATGATGTAGAAAAAATAAAACATCGCAGGACGGTACGTTCAAATTACCTGGGCGATGTACTTACAAAAGAAGACAGTTCATATTTAATGAATGAAGAAAAAGATTTCATCCATTACCTCCCCAATACCTCAAAAGAACATCAATGGCTTAATGAGCAAACCATTGAAGCCAACAGGCTACAATCTTACCGGGAGGCTGCACAAAGTGAACTGGCTAACTGGATAAGGTTTTCCAGTAAAGATGCGGAGAAAAACAGCGATGGGCTTACTTTGGCAGGGATGGAAATAGATGGGATACCAGGCTGGCTTTTACGCAATTTTTATAACAAAAAAGATGTGATGAAAAAAAGTTTCAGGGAGCAAAGTATTGATAAAGTGGTAAAGCAGGTTTCACAATCAGCAGGTTGGTTATTGATTAAAAGTAAAGATAATTCGGTTTCCATATTGCTCGAAACCGGCAAACGCATGCAACGGTTATTTTTAAAAGTACGGGATAAAAACATTGCCATTCATCCCATGACGCAGATAATTGAAGAAACCCCAACCAATAAAATACTTAACCAATCAGTTGGAATAAAAGAACCAGTGCAGTTTATTCTACGAACTGGTTATTTAAAAAACTATCCGGAGCCTGTTACGCTGCGGCGACAAGTAGAACAATTCGTCCGGAAATAGAAATTCACCTCTACTAAAATATTATTATGCTTAAATATTTTTTCGCCTTTATCCTGTTTATCCACGGGCTTATTCATTTGATGGGTTTTGCAAAAGCCTTTGGCTATGGCAACATTACACAACTAACAAAAGATATTTCAAAACCCAATGGTTTAGGTTGGCTTTTAGTAGCACTGCTTTTTGTGGTGGCCACCCTTTTATTCCTGCTTAAAAAAGATACCTGGCCCTACATCGTAATTGTTGCTGTGGTTATTTCACAAATACTCATTATCCCCATTTGGAAGGATGCAAAGTTTGGAAGCATTGCTAATGTAATAATAGTGCTCGTGGCTATTTCGGCCTGGAGTAGTCAGCAATTTGAATCTACCTTTAAGAGAGATGTAAAATCACACTTGCTTAAAAAAAATACGCTGCAAACAGATTTATTAACCGAAGCTGATATTCAATCTTTACCATTACCTGTTCAAAAATACCTGCGTTATAGTGGTGCTGTAAATAAACCTAAAGTGAAAAATATGAAAATTGTATTTGATGGTGAAATGAGAGATAAGGGAAAAGAATTTTTCAAATTTAATTCTGTGCAGTACAATTTTTTTGATGAACCAACAAGGTTGTTTTTTATGAAAGCAACAATGTTTGGAACTATGGTACCTGGTTATCATTGCTACCAAAATGCTACTGCAACCATGCAGGTAAAATTGCTTGGCTTATTTAATGTGGTAAATGCAAAAGGCACAGAAATGAACAAAGCCGAAACGGTAACAGTATTTAATGATATATGCCTGATGGCACCTGCTGCATTGATTGACAAGAGAATTGAATGGATACCCATTGATAGCTTATCTGCCAAAGCCACTTTTACAAACGGCATAAATAAAATAACTGCCACACTTTATTTTAATGTGCATGGGCAACTCGTAAATTTTATTTCCGATGACAGATATGTAATTGGCGATATGAAGCAATACCGATTTAGTACGCCTGTAAAAGAATACATAGAAATGAATGGAAGGAACATTTGGAAATATGGAGAAACCGTATGGCATTACCCTGATGGGGAATTTGTATATGGAAAATTTAGGTTGAAAAGTATTGAATACAATGTGGCGGACTTTTAGAAATGATTAATAATTAAGTCCGGCGAAAATTATTTTTTATACAATACAGTATTCAAGGAGTAATCAATGTTGTAATCACTTATAACAAATAATAGTTGAAAAATTTAATAACCATTAAGATCATTCACACCATTATTTGGCTCTTCTTTAATGTGGTATTATTCTATATGGCTTATGCAGTAATCGTAAATAAAATTGACAAATTTGTTTGGATAGGTATTGCACTGATTTTATTGGAAGGGTTAGTACTGCTAATTTTCAACAAGATGTGCCCGCTTACAATTATGGCCCGAAAATATTCCGGTTCAACTAAAGATAATTTTGATATTTATCTGCCCAATTGGTTAGCAAAATATAACAAGCTCATTTATACAACTTTCTTCTTCATCATAATTGGTGGTTTGCTTTATAGAATTTTAAATTGAACAGTATGAAATCAAAAACAGCAAGAAATATCCATCTCAGCCTACTGGCTTTTCTCGGATTAAGTGCTATCGGCGGTGGTGGCGCATTAATAATTTCTCCTTCCGGAAAATTAATGGGTGGATTACCCTTGTCCATTTTAGAAAATTCGCCTTTCAATAATTTCTTAATACCCGGCATTATTTTATTCGTTGTTTTAGGGCTTGTTCCCAGCTTGTTGGTCTTTGCTTTGATTAAAAAACCAACCTCCCAATTAGCTGAGCGAATTAATTTCTTTAAGGATATGCACTGGTCCTGGTCGTTCAGTATTTATGTGGCTTTTGCGCTTATTATCTGGATACAGGTTGAAACAATATATGTGCAAGGCGTTGGTTGGCTGCAAACTTTCTATATGTTATTTGCTATTCCCTTAATTTTTGTTGGACTGTTGCCGCAAGTTAGAAATCTGTATAAAAACTAAC
>JANMVB010000088.1:0-3294 GCA_031392305.1 Ferruginibacter sp. | reverse complement strand
AATCTATAACCTGCCCGCTGTAAATGACGACCTGGTAACCGAAGTAACAATGGAGTACCAGGTTTTTGAAGTGAGTATTATTAAAGGAAAGATATGGTGCAGAAATGTTTTGATGGCACAATGCGAAATGAAAATTTTTATACAAAAAAATTGGTGAACCACTGATTATCACTGATTAAACTGATTTACCTGATTTTTAATTACACGAATTTTAATGCACGAATTTTTAAAGGCACGAATTACACGAATTAATTTTATAACGTAATTAAAGATCCAAATTGGTATGCGGTACAAGGGAGTGACACAACGATGATGCCCATTGCTTCACAGCCCGGAAAAAAAGGTGTTTCGTAAATCTTACAGCAAAAAATCATACAGCATACATTAAACGAGGGTATCAGAGATTGAAGACAAGTGTTATTTTCGCCGTATGAAAAAGGAATTGAGTAATCGTGTAGAAGTGCTGGTTAGGTTTAATGAGGCTGATCCGCTAGGTATTGTATGGCATGGGCATTATATCCGCTACTTTGAGGATGGCAGGGAATCGTTTGGAAAGGTGCATGGGCTGGGATACCTGTATGTTTATAAACTTGGCTTTGTTACACCGGTAGTAAGCGTACAGTGCGATTATAAAAAATCATTGCGTTTCGGCGATCATGTAATTGTTGAAACAATTTATATTCCATGTGAGGCTGCAAAAATTAAATTTAACTATAGGTTGTATAATGCTGCAAGCGGTGAATTGGTGGCTACCGGATCATCGGTGCAGGTATTTTTGGATAAAGAAAATTCAATATTGCAGTTGAACAATCCTCCTTTTTTTGAAAGCTGGAAACAGCAGCAGGGCTTGCAATAATTCAATATGATGAAAGCTGTTTTTATTGTTTCGGATAATATTATTTCACCGCTTGGTATGGATACGGCCGAAAATTTTGCTATGTTGAGGGCGGGTGTACCTGGTATAAAAGTGCAGCATGAACCTGCCATGAGCGATCAGCCTTTTTATGCATCTATATTTAATGAAAACACGTTATTGCTGGTGGATGAAAATCAATCTTACACAAAATTTGAACAGTTAATTATTGCATCAGTAAAAAATGCTTTGCAAAATTGCCCTGTTGATATTACTGATCCACGAACTATCCTTATCATTTCTTCTACCAAAGGAAATATCAGTTTGCTCGAAACTGCTGAATTAAACGAAGCATTAAAAAAGCGCATTGCGCTGCATACTTCTGCAAAACTGGTAGCCGGCTATTTTAATTGCAGCAACAAACCTGTTGTGGTATCCAATGCATGTATCTCAGGCTCACTGGCACTCTTAATGGGAAAGCGCCTGCTGCAATCGGGGCAATATGACCATGCAGTAGTGGTGGGTGCAGATACTGTTTCAAAATTTGTACTATCCGGTTTTCAATCTTTCCAGGCAATAAGTGCCGGGGCATGCAAACCTTTTGATATAAACCGTACCGGTATAAATTTGGGTGAAGGGGCCGCAACCATCATTCTTTCCTGCAACCCAACTTTTTCGCAGGGCATAAAAATTACAGGTGGTTCCACCAGCAATGATGCAAATCATATTTCTGGCCCTTCCCGTACCGGTGAAGAGCTTTGCCAGGCAATAGAAAAAGCAATGGAAGATGCCGCAGTTTCAGCAAGCGATATTGATTATATTTCCGCACATGGCACGGCTACTTTGTACAACGACGAGATGGAGGCGCAGGCCATAAACCTGGCACAGTTACAAGCCGTACCGTTAAATAGTTTGAAGGGTTATTACGGCCATACATTGGGCGCTGCCGGTATCATTGAGTCTGTAGTGTCTGTTCATTCTTTAAAAGAAAACATTGTATTGCCAAGTATTGGATTTGAAAAATCAGGCGTATCAAAACCCTTAAACATCAGTAGCGCTTTACAAAATAAATTTTTAAGGAACTGTTTAAAAACAGCTTCCGGTTTTGGTGGGTGCAATGCAGCAGTAATATTTAGTAAAGAATAAATTTTAATTAAAACAAGTCGAAAAATTTTTCATGAACTTTTTTAGTAAGGATAAAAAAACTGCCTTCCAGGCAAAAGAGGCAGCACAGTGGATTGCTTTTGGTCCGGTAATTTTTCAGGCAGCAAGGGTGCTGCGCAACTCAGGCGTATTAACTGTTATTGAAGACAGTGATAACAATGGTATTACCTTAAAAGAAATTGCCACTCTTGTAAAACTGCCGGTATATGGCGTAAGGGTTTTGCTCGAATCAGGCTTGAGCATGGGCCTCGTGTTGGTAAACGAACAGAAATATACCCTTGCAAAAACGGGGTATTTTATTTTGCATGATCCGCTCACTATCACCAATATGAATTTTGTGCATGATGTGTGTTACAAGGGCCTGTTCTACCTGGATAAAAGTATTGAAAACGGTAAGCCCGAAGGCTTAAAGGAATTTGGCGAATGGCAAACAATTTATGAGGGGCTGTCGCAGTTACCTGCGCATGTGCAAAAAAGCTGGTTTAGTTTTGATCACTTTTTTTCTGACGATGCCTTCCCCCTGGTATTGCCGGAAGTATATAAAAATGGTATTACCAAACTATTGGATATTGGCGGTAATACCGGCAAATGGGCCGTGGCTTCTACTAAATTTTCTCCCGATATTTCTATTACAATTATGGATTTGCCGGGGCAACTGGATGTGGCAAAAGAAAAAATCGGACAGCTTAATTTAAGTGACCGTATCTCTTTTTTGCCCGTTAATATTTTGGATGAAAAGGTGAAATTTCCCAAAGGTTTTGATGCTATCTGGATGAGCCAGTTCCTGGATTGTTTTTCTGAAGAGGAGATTGTTTCTATTTTAAAAAGATGCCACGAGGCTTTGGATGAAAATGGCGTCGTGATCATCCTGGAGCCTTTCTGGGATAAGCAACGTTTTGAAATAGCAGCATTTTGCCTGCACCAGACCTCGCTGTATTTTACCGCCCTTGCCAATGGCAACAGCCAGATGTACAGCGCCGAAATCACCCCTCGGCGAGCCTACGCCAGAACCGACCTAACGTCACTGCCGCATCGGCACGGGCAGCGGTCGCAGCGCGCAGGGATGCCCCGACGCGGCGACGATTTACAGCCCCGTCCGCGCTGTTAGGTTGAGAGACGCTTAACGCCACAAGGACGCCCTGATGACATCCGCCCCGCAGCCGATCGGCACGCCAAACGATCTCGAAGCCTTCTGGATGCCGTTCACGGCGAACCGCTCGTTCAAGCAGAACCCGCGCATGGTCGCCCGGGCCGAGGGCATGTTCTATTACACCCCC
>JANMVB010000081.1:0-3203 GCA_031392305.1 Ferruginibacter sp. | reverse complement strand
AGGAGCTGGAATTGGCAGGAGAAAACAAAAAAATAGGGAGCTGTCAATAAAGAGAGCTCCACTAAACAGGCTGGCTTAAGCCGCCTAAAAAACAAAAATAAATATTTTAAATCAATTGGTTTGCAACACAGAATCTTGTACTGCATACCTATGTGGAGCTTTACTCACATTATAGATTGGCTCTATTTGCCGCTACATTTTTTAAACTATTGCATGCAGAAATTTGCTTTAATTCCCGACAGTAGTAACTAGGAACACAAAGGGCTGGAGGCGTGCGCCTGATTGAGCTTATTCTTGTGTCACGCTTACCCAGTCCACCCATATTTTACTTTTATTCTGCTTAATTAAATCAACGCTCGGGGATGGAAGACCAAAATAAGGTTCTTTAACTTTATTCACTCCACCAGGATAACCTCCTCCCAGAGCAAAGTTCAAAATAAGAAACATGCTATTATCGTAAGACCATTTACCATACTTTTCTACCATCGGTCGGGTAACCCGGTAAAATTCATTTCCATCTACTTTAAACATGAGACTATCATGTCGCCAGTCTACAGAATAAATATGCCAATTCGTAACCGGGTCTATTATTGCAAAAGAATCTCTTTTAACAAAAGGAGTATTGCCGGAGTAGCCTGGCCCATGCATAGCCGCATTTGTCCATTCTTTTTGTCCTATAAATTCCATAATGTCAATCTCTCCCGTTTCGGGCCAGGGTCCGTCGCCTAATATCCACCAAGCAGGCCAGAAGCCGGTGCCTTCTGACATTTTTATTCTTGCAGCAACAGTTCCATAAGTAAACTCAACCTTGTCCTGCGTATCAATTCTCCCAGAGATAAAATCAAACTTTTTCGCTTCTTTGGTAGTAAATCCAGGAGAGAAACGCGGTTGTATAACCAAGGCCCCGTTTTTTGCTCCTTCAGCCTCTTTTCCATGTACAATATAAATGGTGGCAGAAGAATCAATGTAAGCTTGCTGCTCATCATTAAATACGGGTGGGGTTGTTATTACATTCCATTTGCTTCGGTCCAATGCCTTGCCTGAAAAATCATCAAAAAAAACTATTTTGGCTGAATTGGTACCAGCTGTATTTTTTTTGGTTGATGAGCATTGAGCAAATACAACAGCAACGGCTGAAACTGTAATTACCCTCCAAATCCTTTGCTTATTATATTTCATACTATTTGCTTTTTAACAATGAACAGATAAGATAATTTTTTACATAAAAAAAGATTAGCTGCTGACAAATCAATGCCTTATTTCTTAACAAAATACAACACCTATTCTAAAAAAAGTGTTGACACCATCTTTGGTTATCCCGATCGGTTTAATAAAACCATCGTGTCTTCCATGTTACTAACATACGCTTTATTAAAAAAAATGCAAAACCAAATTATCCAACAAGTCTTTTTTATCCCCTTACCTTCATCCATATCATATTCCTAACCTACTTCATATAAAATCTTAAACCTAACTACTTGTAACCTACTCTCCTTTTTTGCTTAAAATATTTAAACTAATTTGCCGCTTCATTTATTAAACCTTTGCATGAAGAATATTAATTTTAATAAGATTTGGCCACATGCAGTTGCAGTGGGGCTTTTTTTGGTGATCTCTGTTGTTTATTGCCTGCCTGTTTTCCAGGGTATGGTGGTTAGTCAGCATGATATGTTGGGCACAAGGGGAATGACACAGCAATCCATTGAGTTCTTCGAAAAATATGGCAACTATCCCTTGTGGACAAACTCTATGTTTGGCGGCATGCCTACTTTCCAGATTTTGTTTGCGGCTAAATACAATATTGGCCTGGGTTGGATGCATCACTTGCTCACCCTGTTTCTCCCCTCGCCTGCCAGCTTGTTCTTTTTATCCTGTATATGTTTTTACATCCTTTCGCAGGTGTTAAAGCTAAAGCCCGTGATTGGGATATTAGGTTCGCTGGCTTATGCCTTTGCATCTTACAATGCCATTATTACTGCGGTGGGCCATGTTACAAAATTTGCTGCCATGGGATATGCACCACTTGTGTTAGCAGGGTTAATCCTATTAATGCAGCGCAGGTACATTTGGGGCTTTGCAACCACCCTTATTGCAGGTACACTGTTCTTTATGCAAAACCACGTGCAAATCGTTTATTATTTCATGCTATTGTTTGTTTGCCTCGGCATCACCTTCTTAATACAAACTTTTAAAACAAAAGACTTTAAACATTTTATTACCGCAGCGGCCCTCGCCCTTGTGGCCATTGCATTAAGTGCCGGTGCATTTGCAGTGATACTAATACCTACCAAAGAATATGCTAAAGAAACCATGCGTGGTGGCCGTAGTGAATTAACCATCGGGCAGAAAAAAGAAAATTTATCAGAAGGTGGGTTGAAAAAAGATTATGCTTTTCAGTGGAGTTACGGAAAGGAAGAAACCCTCACTTTTATTTTACCCAACTATTCGGGAAGCAGCAATGATCCAACAGAATTTGGGGAAGATAGTAAAGTTATAACTGCATTACAGGAGTCGGGCTTACCAAACGATGCCATCAATTATTTTTATAGGTTCATGTCGCCCTATTGGGGAGATCAGCCGAATACTTCCGGCCCTGTATATCTTGGCGCCATCATTTGCATGCTCGTAATTGCCGGGCTTTTTATTACCCCAAAAAAATACTTATACTGGCTGATACCGGGAACCATTATTGGCATTGTGCTGGCCTGGGGCAGTAACCTTGCATCAGTGAATTACTTTTTATTTGATCACCTGCCGGCACTAAATAAATTCAGGGCACCTTCAATGGCGATGGTACTTCCGCAATTTACTTTTGCATTGATGGCCACCCTTAGCTTACAGCAAATTTTCTTTGGAGAGCTGGATAAAGTTATATTATTTAAGAAATTGAAATTTGCAGCCATTGCCTGTGGAGCTGTACTGGCTATACTCACAGCAGTATATTTTACTTCATCTTTCAGCAATGAAAAAACAAAGCAAACTAAAAAAAGTATTACAGAGCAGTTATCGCAATCAATGAGCCAGGGCAAACCACCCACTGCAGAAATTACCTCACAGGCAAATGCTTTGTCAGGCACATTTACCAAAGCGCTTACAGAAGACAGAAAGCGTTTATTTGGCGGCGACCTGGTGAGATTATTTATATTGTTTGCTTTGGGCGGGGGTATTATCTGGCTGGGTAGCAGAAAAAAAATAAGCCCGGC
>JANMVB010000064.1:0-2930 GCA_031392305.1 Ferruginibacter sp. | reverse complement strand
ATTATAAAATTACGATGCCAAACAGGTGTTGCGAATTAAAAAATTTTAAGAAATTATGAATTCCCTTTTTTTAAATTGCTTAAAGTAACTTCAGTAATACCCAGGTAAGAAGCAAGATATTTAGACGGAACCCGTAATATCAAGTTAGCATGATGCTTCATTAGGTAAGCATATCTTTCAGGTGCTTTTTGCATTCGAATAGAGTACAACCTTTGTTCACTTAGCGTATAGTATTGCTGGAGAATCACTCTGCCAACAAAATTAAATTCTAGAAAATTTCTGAATATAAATTGAAGTTCATCATAAGTAATATAAAACAACGTGCAATCTTCCAATGCCTGTATCGCTTCGTAACTTACTCTCTGGTTAAAAAAACTTTCAACACTAACTATTACATCCCCTTCTTTCATAAACCAGGAGCAAACTTCTTTGTCATCAATAAGATAAAAGCATCGGAGGAGGCCCTTGCTAACAAAACATATGTCTCTACTGACATGCCCGTTTTTCAGTATGAATTCCTTCTTCTTTAAATTCTTTATTTTAAGATTTTTTGATAAATATTGCAGCAGATTATCAGGGAGTGGATAAATAGAATTTAGAAATTTTAAAAGCTGTTCCATACCAAATAGAATTATGCCCGGCAAGGGACGATTAATCAATATTCTGGTATGTAGGATTATAGGGTGAGTTGTTGGAAAAGGAGTGTATTAGGGTTGCAGCTTTTTAGGATCAACGTTTAGTGCAGCTGCTATTTTATATAAAATTGAAATACTGAAATTGACTTTTCCCAATTCCATTCGTGACAATTGAGTGTAATCAACTTCACTTTCATTAGCAAGTGTTTCTATTGAAATTTCTTTTGAAATCCGGTATTCTCTAATTTTATTTCCTATGCTAACAAGTAAAAGTTCGTCTTTATAATATTTCCTTGTAACCTTTTTTTTCACTTTACAAAGTGAAAGGAACTTAAAAAAGCAAACAAGGGAGAATACTCCATAGCATATTTCTATTAATTTTTTTAATGTTCTGATATATCTTCCAAATTTTACAACTTTTAATTGTTATTAAAATGGCCCCTATAATAAATAAAGGTTCTGCCGGTTTTTATTTTAGCGGAAATGTTAAGCAGTTACTTCATCAAATATAGGCGGGCGTGATTGTCAAACAGCTTGTTGGCAGAGTCTTTATTTATTGTTTTTGAATTGCAAAGGGGAATATTACGTTTTCCGATTGCAGATGAATATGAAAATCTTTGTCAGTCTCATATTTTGGCAATAATTGATCAAAAATATAAACATATTCGTAGGGCATTTCATATTATCTCTCCAATGTATAATCTGACCTTCAATTCCTCTATTGCGTCCTCTAGCTGATGAATCTTGCAGTTCATCAGAATTATTATTTTTATAAAATAAAATTGTATGGCTATTATTTTCTGGCTCTACATGTGTCTTTATTGTTTTTTCACATCAATATTTCAAATTTTGAATTGATAGAGAATTTGTATTCCGTTAATGGCTTATTTTTTACAACCTTATAAATTGGTTTTTTCAATTCGTTCCAAAAAACTTCGTCATTTATATTCCGGCTGCCAATTGAAATGTACTTAAAAAACCTAATCTCCTAAATCAGTGTAATACTAAATCGCAGCCAAAAATATAGTTCCGCTTCGTTAGTGCTGTCAAATTTATCTTGTAACATCTAATTACAAATGTTTTACTTCTCACATAAAAACTTAAAAAACTTATAAAGGACAACACGCAGGCAGCATTGTATTTTCCTTCGACCAATAAATTTCAAGTTAAAAATTGCCTACTTCACGGTAGACTTAGTCCGTTTAAATGTGTTGTAGTTGTTCACCCTCTCATTCCCAATATACTTTTACTAAAATATTTACAACATTTAAAACAATAAAAATGGAAAATTATCAGGATGATCTAACAATGATCAAATCGGCAGAAGTTGTCAGTTTCACTCAACCCGAAAAAGTACTATACACTGGCAAAACGCACACTACAGGTGGTCGGGAACATGGAATGTCCAAAAGTTCTGATGGCAACCTGGAAATTAAACTTTCATCTCCCGGTACGGGTGGAGCAGGTACCAATCCTGAACAATTATTTGCCGCAGGATGGTCTGCTTGTTTTGAAGGAGCTATGGGTATTGGCGCCAGGAAAATGAAAGTGAAGCTTCCGCCTGATACAGCTATTGATGCCGAAGTGGATCTATGCAATATTGATGGGAATTATTTTCTGCAGGCACGCCTTAACATTAGTCTTCCAGGTTTGGATCGTGAAATAGCGCAGGCGCTGATGGAATTCGGGGAACAAAATTGTCCGTATTCAAAAGCCACACGTGGCAACATAGCAACCAAATATTACTTGAGTTAAACGATTAGCCGTTAGTTGTTTACAATCCCGAAAATTAAAATTTTAAATGCCAAATATAAAAGCAATGAACGATTTATTAAACTTCGCAATTACCGCTCATGGCGGTCTTAATCAATGGAGACAATTTTATACTGTTTCTGCCCATCTGGTAGTAGGTGGAGTATTATGGGGCATGAAAGGACATGATGGTGTTATAGATGAAGTAAATGTAAAAGTTAACCTTCTGGAACAAAAAACATCACATATACCCAGCGAAGCTTGGCATACGGTTTATACGCCAGATAGAATTGCCATTGAAACAGGCAACGGAAATCTTGTTGAAGAATTATATAATCCACGGTCATCTTTCAAAGATCATGTATGGGAAACAAAATGGACCAGCTTGCAATTAGCTTACTTTTCGGGGTATGCTACCTGGAACTATTTTAATACGCCTTTCCAGTTTACCCGGCCAGGGTTTGAATTAACCGAGATGGAACCCTGGTTGGAAAATAACGAAACATGGCGGCGTTTGAAAGTAAAATGGCCCAGGGACATTCA
>JANMVB010000047.1:0-4030 GCA_031392305.1 Ferruginibacter sp. | reverse complement strand
TACAAACATGTCTGCATCTTTATTGTAATCAAATTTGTCTTCGTTTTTTCTAAAGCCTTGTGTAATTGATGGATTTAGTTTTGCTACTATTTTAATATTTTGCTCACTGGTTAGCTGAATATTTTCCTTTCCTGAGTAGGCACACAAAATACAAAAGGGAGTATAAAAACTTTCGTTTTTTTACTCCCTTCTGTTAATAAGTCGAAAAAGACTTTTTCAGTGCCCTCTAAAAATGTGAGGTTTTTTTTATTCCCTGTTTTTTTTATATTTTTCTTTTATAACTTCAAAACTCCTTATCGTTCCTTATAAATTAAAGAGTTATCCGCAAATTGAAAGCGCTGCCATATATACAAAAGTACAAGAGGGCGATGCAACGATGCTTATTCAGGGCTCAGTTGCCTGGACAAAAAATATAAAAAGTATGGATTTTAGTTTGCGATAAGTCAGGAGCTCTGAATGTCTTTTCTAAAATGTCTAATGATAATTAGTCGTTCTTTCTGCCTTGTTTATTTTCATCGTAAGTCATAACCCTATATCCTGATTTAGGGAAATCAAATTTAGCGGCAGCAACAGGGTTGAAATCAATTTTGGAAAGTGAGTATTTGAATGTAAGCTTATCTGTTTCAAATTCATATTCAATTGGAAAACCGGGAAGGTTTTTAAATGCCTGGCTGTAATCTTTATTCATCAAATTCAGGTCTTGGGTAAAATAAACGGTAATAAACGATCCGTCTTTCAATTTTGCAATGGCTTTCTTACAATTGTACCCTTCTATTTCTTTGGTTCCAGCTACATTTTCGAAAATTAACCCATCGAATTTTTTATTTCTTTCAGCCCAATTATCATTATTCAAAGTGATCATAAGTTTTTGGCCACTATATTCTTTTAGTATCACAGCACTGCCAGACTTGCTATTGTGAATGGTTATTTCATTGCCTAACGAGCTTACCATCTCTGTTCTACTTAAACCACCCTTAAGGTAAATAATACTTGTGGATCCAGTTAACCCACTACCCTTTTTGCTATCCTTATCCTTGGGTGTAATTACAATATTATAAATTATTGTGCCTTCAGATATTGTCTTTTGCCCGTACAACCCTAAGCTATTCAATATTAAAAATCCAAAAGCCAAATGTCTTAAAATTTTCATTTTGTATTTATTTTTATGAAGATAATACAATCTCATGCCAAAGTACACCAACCTATAAATACAAAGCCTGCAATAGAATATTTCATATTGCAGGCTTCGATATTTAACATCAAATTGTTAGTTGCCCTTTTTAGTTCTGGCCTTTAAATCCTGTACCTTTTTGTTTGCATCCTGCATGGCCTGAATCCTTTCCTGTAATTTACTTTGCTTTACAGGTTTCTTCCTGTTAATTTCTATTTGGGCCAAAATTTTATCATGGTCAATGATGTATTTCTGAATTACTATTTGCAATATAAGTGTAATGGTGTTTGAAACGGTATAATACCAGGTAAGGGCTGCAGGCAAATTATTAAAGACTCCTAATAATAACACCGGGAAGATATAGGGCATATATTTCATTACAGGATTAGAATTATCCTGCATGCTGCTCATGCTATAAATTGAAATTAGCAAACTTGTTACTGTAGCAGTAATAGTAAATAAACTAACGTGATCGCCATAGAAAGGAATACTAAAAGGCAAATGATAAATAGAGTCATAAGAAGCAAGATCATTGGCCCAAAGAAAATTTTCACCTCTCAACGATATGTTACTTTGAAAGAAATAATATAACGACATAAAGATCGGGATCTGTAATAATGCAGGTAAACAACCACCCAACGGACTAACTCCTGCTGACTTCCAAAGCTTCATCTGATCCATACTAAATGCCTGTTTATCTTCGCCATGCTTGTCTTTCAATTTATCAATTTCCGGCTTTAATGCTTTCATCTTAGCCCCGCTTACATAACTTTTATATAAGATGGGTGAGGTAAGTAATCTAATAAAAAGAGTTAACAGGAAAATCACTATTCCCATACTTGCCACATTATTTCTGAGCACATCAAAAACAGGCAATAATACATGGCGGTTAATATATTTTACAAACGCGAAAACCCCACTTCCATAGGGAACAATATTCTCCATTTTATTATTGTATGTTTTCAAAACATTATAGTCGCTGGGGCCATAATATATTTGCAATGGTATTTGTGCAGATTTACCTGCCGGAACATTTACCCTGAAATTGGCAGTGGTCTGTGCAAGAATATGCCGGGTTGTATCCTCCGGAACAATCCATTTTGCTTCGGCAGAAGTAAATTTATTTTTATTAATTAATGAAGAAATAAAGAATTGTTGTTTTATTGCAATCCAATCTACTGGTTTATCAAATTTCATATTATCACCTGTGCCCAGCATTGAAAAATCGTAACTACCATTAGTGACGTAAGATATTTGGGATTGTTGTTTTTCATAGGTTAAATCCATTTCAACACGTGGAGTTTGTACCTGCCACAATAAGTTAATTGAATTTTGGGTAACAAGCTGATCAGCTCCTTCCATCAATATATTAAAATCGATCAAATAACTATCCGGACGAATGATAAATTGATGAATAATTTCCTTTCCGGTAGAATCTTTTATGCTGTAACTTACAGTTTGACTTTTATCAGCATTATCAATTTTCGGAATTACTGTAAATGTAAGGTCGCCGGTTTGTGCAGTTTGCTGTTTACCTGAATTTATGGAGTACGATATTTTATTGTATGAACCGCTTTGTATTGTTACTGGTTTACTATCAAAAGTTTTAAACTTCTTTAATTCAACATTTTTTGGCAGTCCCCCTTTGTTGGTAAATGAAATTTTTAAAACTTCATTTTCAATTACAGTAAGCTGTTCTGATTGATTCAAAGTTTGCTGAAAAATACCAGCAGACTGCTCAATACGTACTGCCTCTGCATTTATTGAATCCCTGATTATTGAAAGTGTATCTACTTTGGGCTTTGTTTTGGCAATGGAATCAGCCGTCTTTTTCTGTGCTGCTAAATAGGCCTGGCTATCTTTACTGTTGAAATAAAACATGCCCATTAAGAGCAATCCTATTAACACAAAACCAATTACAGTATTTCTATCCATTCCCATATTTTTAATTTAAGTTGGCAAAGGTAATTAAACTTTACAGTTAATGGTTTGCGCTTTATAAACTCATTAACCCGCAATTTTACTTTTCAATTTAATACTACTTTAAATTTATTATTCAGGTCTTTTAAATTTTGTTTTTGTTACAATGTGGGTAAAGATCCACAATGGTATGCTGTAAAAGTGAGTGACACAAGGATGATGCCCATAGCTGTTTCTTTGTTCGGACAAAAAATACTGAATACCTGATACAAAAATGCCCCGGAGAAAATCACCAGGGCATTAAAAATTATTAAAATTTGTTCTTATTTCTTTGCTGCAGGAGCGGCTGCTTTAGCGGCGGCAGGAGCAGCAGCTTTTGGTGCGGCAGCCTTAGGGGCCGAAGCTTCTTCCTGTTTCAACTGCCTTGTCATTGTAACAGAAGCAATCGGGATACGTGGCGAGTTCATTATCTCCATATTTTCAGTTTTCACATCCTGCACCCGTATATTTTCATTTAATGCCAGGTTGGTTATATCAATCTCGATATTCTCCCTTAAATACTTTGGAAGTAACTTAACTTTTAAACTTTTCATTTTGGTAACCAATTTACCACCCGCTTTAACTCCTGCCGGTGCTCCGGTAAATTTAAGCGGTAAAGTAACAGTTACTTTTTTGTCTCCAACCAATTCCAAAAAGTCAACATGAATAAGTTTATCACTTACTTTATCAAACTGCAAATCTTTTAGTACACATCGGTAAGTTTTGCCATTTACAGTAGCTTCAACTACCATAAATTCTGGCGTGTACACAATGTTTTTAAAAGCAGTAGCGGGAGCAGCAAAATTGATCTCCTCAGCACCTCCGTAAATTACAGCTGGCACTTTTTCCTCAAGGCGAAGTTGGCGGGTGGCTGACTTGCCAAATTCGGTCCTGATTTGT
>JANMVB010000668.1:0-2820 GCA_031392305.1 Ferruginibacter sp. | reverse complement strand
ATCATCAATGCCGTGTTGGGCGGGATGACACCAAGGTTTTCTGCATACATCGTAAGCTCATTGGATTGGTCGCCGGTGTTTGCATCAAGCGTGAGGGTAAGTGGTTTATCAGTAAGCCTTTTATGAGATAATAATAATTTACCATTGTAAAAAAGTGAGATGCTATCACCATCAATATCCCCGTTATCATAAAGATCTACCCTAAATGTTGGGTTCATTATTTCAATCGTTTTCACGATATCAAAACTTCTTTTTTCAAAATTTTTAATGGGTGGCAGTATGGCTGGTGATGATTTTTTTTGGGGCACTATCATATCCGGAATATCCCTTTGTATTGGTTTTGTTTTAGCCACCGGCGGGGCAACTTCCTGTAACTTTGGCTTTGGAGTATTCTTTACAATTGGGGCAGGTACTGCTTTCTTATTTTTATCAGATAAATCCAGTTTTAAGGGAGCAGGTTTTTTTGCAGAAAAAGGAGTGCCTGTTTTTGATTTATTATATGATGCAAGGTCTTTGCTGATTGTTTTCCTTGTTAAGGTAGTTAACCCTTTACCACAATCACCCATTTGGCCAGGAGCTGTAATCCATCTGCCGCTTAATTCTTCGGTAGTACCTTCTTTTTGATAAGTTAAAATATGAGTTTGCAAACAGTCGTTCCAATCGGGAGGGGTAAGGCCTTTAATACGGGCAGTTTCAGTAACCTTCATGCTTTTGGTGGTTTTATCATACACACCGCTCAGCGAACAAATAACGTAATACCTCCTGTTTTGAAAATAGCTGTAAGAGTAACCGGTAATTTTAGTGCCATTGATCTCAATTTCCAGCACATATTCTGTATTGTCGCCAATAGATAAAACGATATCGCCATTGTTATTAAAATACCCACGCCATTGCCCGTTAATTTTTTGGGCAAAAATTGCGTTGGAAAGTAAAAAAAAGCAAGCGGCAAGTATAGTTCTTTTCATAATTACAATTACATATTCTTTCAAACAATAAGGATTCTGCCAGTTGGGTTTCATCATCAGCAAAGATATTTTAGTTATGTATTTCCTTAGCTAATAGTTCGTTAAATTTGCACCCAAATTAAGATTGAATTTACATAAATTATGATAAACATTACATTGCCCGATGGCGCAGTAAGAGAATATGAAATTGGGGTCAGCGCTTTGGATGTGGCAAAATCTATCAGCGAAGGCCTGGCAAGAAAAGTATTGGCAGCAAATATTAACGGCGAAGTGTGGGATGCCTCAAGGCCGATACAACAAGACTCCACTTTACAACTACTCACCTGGAGCGATCTCAGCGGTAAATCTACCTTCTGGCATTCCTCTGCCCACCTGATGGCAGAGGCTATTGAAGGCATGTTTCCCGGTGTAAAATTTTGGGTAGGCCCACCACTGGAAACCGGGTTTTATTATGATATTGATTTAGGCGACAACCATATTGGTGAAGAAGACCTGCGTAAGCTGGAGGTAAAGATGGCAGAACTTGCCAAACAAAATAATGCCTATCAGCGCAAAGAAATTTCCAAAGCAGATGCGGTAAAATATTTTGGCGATAAAGGCGATGAATATAAACTTGATTTGCTAAGCAACCTGCAGGATGGAGGCATTACTTTATATACACAGGGCAATTTTACCGACCTGTGCCGTGGGCCGCATATACCAGCTACCGGGTTTATTAAAGGCATTAAACTAACCAATATAGCCGGTGCATATTGGAAAGGTGATGAAAAAAATAAAATGCTCACCCGCATTTACGGCGTTACTTTTCCTTCGGCAAAAGAATTAGAAGAATACCTGGTACTGCTGGAAGAAGCAAAAAAAAGGGACCATAGAAAACTGGGTAAAGAGCTGGAACTTTTTGCCTTCTCCGAAAAGGTAGGCATGGGCCTGCCACTGTGGTTACCAAAGGGTGCCATGCTGAGAGAAAGGCTGCAGCAGTTTTTGCAAAAAGCTCAAATGGAAAGTGGCTACCTGCCTGTTATTACACCACATATCGGGCACAAGAATTTATATGTTACATCCGGCCATTACGAAAAATATGGCAAGGATAGTTTTCAGCCAATAAAAACCCCGCAGGAAGGCGAAGAGTTTTTTTTGAAACCGATGAACTGTCCGCACCATTGCGAAATTTATAAAACCTCGCCACGCAGTTATAAAGACTTACCATTAAGGTTAGCCGAATTTGGCACCGTATATCGCTACGAGCAACATGGCGAGTTGCATGGCCTTACCCGTGTACGGGGCTTTACCCAGGATGATGCACATTTGTTTTGTATGCCTAACCAGGTAAAAGAAGAATTTAAAAAAGTGATCGACCTGGTTTTTTATGTATTAAATTCTTTGGGCCTTACTGATTATACGGCACAGATTTCGCTGAGGGACAAGACCGACCGCAGCAGGTATATCGGCAGCGAAGAAAACTGGGAGATTGCAGAACAATCTATCATTGAAGCAGCAGCAGAGAAGGATTTAAAAACAGTGATCGAGTATGGCGAGGCAGCATTTTATGGCCCCAAGCTCGACTTTATGGTACGTGATGCCATCGGCAGAAAATGGCAGTTGGGCACCATACAGGTTGACTACAATTTGCCTGAGCGGTTCGATCTTACTTATATCGGTGAAGACAACGCCAAACACCGGCCCGTAATGATACACCGGGCACCCTTCGGTAGCATGGAACGCTTTATTGCTGTACTGATAGAACATTGTGCCGGTAAGTTTCCGCTTTGGCTGGCGCCCACACAGGTAAAGCTGCTACCAATCAGCGATAAGTTTTTACCGTATGCAGAAATTGTTTTATCTGAGTTAAAAAAAG